>JBFZEL010000027.1:0-2662 GCA_041306925.1 Lysobacterales bacterium | reverse complement strand
CATCCATGTGTCGCGGGAACCACTGAATTAATCAGAGGTTCCTTAAGTAAACTGTCCCCGGAGAGACTGATTCAGAAGGGCTGAGGCGCTCGCAGGTGTGGATCGGCGGCACTCAGCCGGGCAAAGTTCTTTTTGGATCAACCTCGCCCCAATCCCTGGTGTTCTGCCACGGGCGCTGCATCAATGAACCGGCCCGGAGCTCGGTGCTCCTGGGCCGGTGAGATCACGATCTACTGCCTGGTTGACATTTGTTCATCGCGTTTGGCCTTGAACTCGGCGCCTTCCTTCCACTCAGGCCAAGCATTACTGTTGGCCACGTCCAGGCCGGTCTTGAAGAACAGCTTGATGTCCTCCAGGGCGCCTGTGACCACCCAGCTCAGATCGTACTCATCGGACACCCGGTGATAGTGATCGCGGGTGTACTCCTCGGATTTTTCCATTCCATAAGCCACGCCTTTTTCCCGGTCGTCATAGCCGCCGCCAGGGTAAATCATTGGCACACCCTCCTTGGCCAGCTCGAAATGATCGGAGCGGTAGTAATAACCCTTCTCAGCTTCGCGATCACCGTTCAGCACTCGTTCCTGTGTCGCAGCAGCCGTGGCCAGGTAATCATCCAGGTCACTCATGCCCAGTCCAACGACAGTAACGTCACGGGTAGCCCCGAAGTTGTTCATGCCGTCCATATTCAGGCCACCCACCGTTTGAGTGAGCGGAAAGAGCGGGTTGGCAGCGTAGTAAAGTGAACCGAGCAAGCCCTGCTCTTCAGCGGTCAGCGCCAGGAACAGGACCGTGCGACGTGGTGCCTGCGGTAGTGCCGCATAAACTTTGGCCAGCTCCAGCAGAGCTGCAGTGCCGCTGGCATTGTCCAGCGCGCCGTTGTAGATCTGGTCGCCTTCCAGCTTGGGATCGGTGCCGAGGTGATCCCAATGGGCCATGTAAATGAACACTTCATCCGGCGCCTCGCTGCCTCGCAGGATGGCTGCCACATTCTGCGAATCTATGGTTGCAATTTCGTTGGTCAGGCTTACCGACGCTTTCAAGTTCAAGGGTACAGCCGTGAACCCCGGTGTTTTGGCGGCCGCGTACATCTCATCCAGATTCAATCCGGCTTTCTCGAACACGGCCGTGGCTGCTTCCTTGGTAATCCACGACTCGAAAAGCGACAGGCCGGCCCCCTTGTCCGTAAGCACCATGTTGAATTGTGGCCCGGTCCAGCTGTTGTTCACGGTAGGCCAGCCATAAGAAGCCGGCAGGGTATCGTGAATGATGATGGCTCCGGCCGCGCCCTGGAGGGCGGCTTCATGGTACTTGTATGTCCAGCGGCCGTAATAGGTCATGGCATTGCCGTTGAACAGCGCTGGATCCTGCGTGGCATAACCCGGATCATTCACCAGTATCACCACGGTTTTTCCCTTCACATCGATGCCGGCATAGTCATTCCAGTTATATTCCGGGGCAACGATGCCGTAGCCCACAAACACCATTTCAGAATCGTTCACCGCGACTTCCGGAGCCTGGTGGCTTGTGCCTACTACCTGGTCAGTTGAATAGGCCAGAACCAGATCATCACCATCAGCCCCGCGGATAACCAGATCGGGCTTGTTGGTCACTTCAACCGAGGTCAGCGGAACATTCTGTGTGAAACTGTCGCCATTGGCGGGCTGCAGTCCCAGTTTTGTGAAGTAGTCGACCAGATAATTCACCGTCAGCACTTCACCCGGAGAGCCAGGCGCGCGTCCGCCAAACTGATCGGAAGCGAGAGTTTCAATATGCCGGCGATAGTCCGCTTCACTGATGGTTTCTTCCGCTATCGCGACCGGATCAGCGCTGCTGGCGGTGGTATCTGCTTCGCTGACCTGCTCGGCGGCATCGGCTGCAGCTTCAGGTACCGGCACGGGCGCAGGCTCGACCACAGATACGGGCTCTGAAGGCTTGCAGGCTATGAGCAGAGCCAGCAGTGTGAGCAGTAAAAGTGCTTTAACATTTTGATTCAACATGTTTTCGAAACCAGCGAAATGCCGGCAGGGGTTGTTTTTTCGCATAAACGTTTTCGCTCAGTGCATTCCGGGACAGTCAGAGCCGGAGGGTTGAAAGGTAAAGATCCAGTGGCCTGTAACAGCTACTAATGCGGGCATTGTAACGCGGGATGGCCCCTGAGTTGTATGCCCATGCGCCAGGACTCAGGGCTGCCCCACCGAGTACGTATTCGACAATCACTTCGGCAGCCTGCTCGGCCGACATTGGCGTATCAGGTCTCATAGACCAATGGCACCTGGCCGGTCAGCCCGGCGAGTATCTCGTAGCCGATGGTGCCGGCGGCGGCGGCCACCTCGTTGACCGAGAGGTTCTGGCCCCACAGTTCGACCGGATCACCGACCTGCACATTATCGCAACCGGTCAGATCGACACAGAGCGCGTCCATCGACACCCTGCCCGCCAGCGGCACGCGTACGCCATTGACCAGCACCGGTGTGCCGCTGGGCGCGTGGCGGGGATAACCGTCACCGTAGCCGATCGCGATCGTACCGATTTTTGATGGCCGTTTGGCCACCCAGCCGTGACCGTAACCGACACGCTCGCCGGGCGCGACATCCCGGGTGGCGATGATTTCCGAACTCATCGTCATGGCCGGCTTCAAGCCGTGCGGGTTGCAATTGAAAGA
>JBFZEL010000026.1:0-11667 GCA_041306925.1 Lysobacterales bacterium | reverse complement strand
ACCGGTCCGGTGACCAGCGCGGCGGCATGCCCGGTCTGCACCAGGCGGACGGCGGCACGGATGGTTGCAACGACGTAGGCCGCATTGGCGGGATCGGGATGGCCGGGGCTGGCGGGTTTGGCCAGGGCCAGCGGGTAACAGCTGATTTGCCCGGCGTGGACCTCGTCACCCGGTTGCCAGCTGTTAACGCGCACATTAAAACCCAGCGCAGCGGCTGCGGTGGTGAGCAATTGGGGGTCTGCAACCGCCAGCAGGCGCAATTCCGGATGCGCAAAGGCCAGCCGTATGGTGCATTCGGGGCCGATTCCCGCGGGCTCACCCGGGGTCAGGGCGAGCACTGGCATATCCCTGCTGCGCGGCATCGACCGTCTTCAGCCCTCCAGCCTGATCTCCACAAAGGCCTCGTCGCGCATCTGCTGCAGGAACCGTTCGAGTTCGATATCCATTTTTTGCTGTTGCAGATTATTGCGGGCCGCGTTGCGGATGGACTCCACGGTCACGTCCTTCTCACGCTTGCCCAGCCGTTCGAGGATGTGCCAGCCGGTTTCCGTCTGGAAGGGTTCGCTGATTTCACCGTCCTGCAGCGCTGCCAGCGTTTGCTCCATGCGTTCGCCGAAGGCCTGTGGCATGAACCAGCCCATGTCGCCGCCCAGGTTTGCGCTGGCCACGTCATTGGAGTTCTTCTTGGCGAGTTCCGCAAAATCCGCACCCTCGCCCAGTTGCTTGTGAATATCCCTGATGCGTTCCATGGCCTCACGCGGGCTTACCAGGTCATTGGTCTCGATCATGATATGCCGGGCGTGGTACTCGGTCGCCATCACCTGGGTGCGTTCGCGGTAATCATTGACCTTGATGATATGGAACCCGGCGGGAGAACGGATCGGCACGGTGAGCTGACCGGCACGCATGTTCTTGATCGAGTCTGAAAACGCCACCGGCACCGTGTTGAGATCCCGCCAGCCGACCAGGCCGCCTTCCAGGGCTTCCTGGGAATCCGAATAACTGATGGCTGCCGAAGCGAAATCCAGGCCTTCCTGCAATTGCTGGTAAATATTGTTTGCCTTGGCTTCCTGTGCCGCGATCTGCTGTGGTGTGGCGCCCTCGCCGAGACCGATCAGGATATGCGAAATATTGTATTCGCCGCTGTTGAAGCGTTCGGAAGCCAGCAGGATGTCGATCTCGGTTTCGGTGATCGGGTCCATGCCGTTGACGACCCGCTGGCGCAGGCGTTCGGTCATCATTTCTTCACCGATATTCTGGCGGAACTCGGTGAAGTCCTCGCCGTCCGCTTCGATCAGCTGGCGCAACTGCATCAATGTGAGCTTGTTCTGGTCGGCCAGCATCATCAGCGATTGGTCGATTTCACTGTCGCTGACCCGGATGCCCGTCTGGGCGGCACGCAACAATTGCAAACGACGGATGATCAGGCGTTCCAGCACCTGCTTTTCGAGCAGATTCTGCGGCGGCATTTCAGCGCCCTGCTGGCGCATCCTGTCGACGATACCCTTGATGGCAATATCGAGCTCACTGCGGAGTATGACGTCGTCGTCAACCAGCGCGACGATGGAATCGAGTTTGCTGGTGGTCTGCGCAAACGCCGTGGTGCTCGCGGCGGGTGACGCCAACAGGGCGGCGCACAAAAGCCAAACTGCGGGGTGGTTAATACTTCTCATAAACACTGCTCTCCGGGATATTGCCATTTTACATATTCCCTTATTTGATTGTAGCAAATACATATTGTTGCCCGCATGCATGCTGCGGGATCACTGCCTGGCGCACATGCTTTCCAGGACCTCTTCAATCCGTTCGAATACCGTGCGCATCTTGCGCTCGTCAGGCAAGGTGGTCAGGCGAAAGTGGTTCCTGTAGGGCACATTGAAACTGCTGCCCGGCGCAATCAGGACATGTTTGCTCTCCAGCAGTTCCATGGCAAAACCGATGTCATCGAAAGATTTGAACAGGCGGGTGTCCACTGCGGGAAACGCGTACATGGCACCGTCCGGTTCGACCAGGCTCAGGAACCTGCTCCTGCCGACACCTTCGATGATGGCCTGGCGCGCCTGGTACAGACGTCCGCCCGGCGCGGTCAGTGCGAGGATGCTCTGGTAACCGCCCAGCGCGGTCTGCACCGCCCATTGCCCGGGTACATTGGCGCATAACCGCAGCGAAGCCACCAGTTCGACCGCGTGCAGGTAGTCCCTGGCGTTTTCCCGGTCGCCGCTGAACACGATCCAGCCCACGCGGTAGCCGCAGGCGCGGTAAACTTTTGACAGGCCGTTAAAGGTTACGCACAGGGTCTCGTGGACCAGCGTCGCCATCGGAATGTGCCGTGCATCGCCGTAGAGCATTTCGTCGTAAATTTCGTCGCTGAAAACGACCAGTTGATGCTGTTCGGCGAGCGCGGCGATTTCGCCGAGCACTTCCCGGCTGTAAACCGCGCCGGTCGGGTTGTTGGGGTTGATCAGGACGATCGCCCGGGTGCGCTCGGTCAGCAGGCTGCGGATCTCATCTGGATCCGGGTGGAAGCCGTGCTCCGGCCGGCAGCGGTAATAAACCGGTGTGCCGCGGTTGAGCGCAACCGACGCGCTCCACAGCGGATAATCCGGGCTGGGTATCAAGACCTCGTCGCCGGCGTTGAGCAGGGCGCGCAGCGCTATGTCGATACATTCGCTGACGCCGTTACCCATGAACACGTCGTCCGCGGTGACATGCATGACACCGCGCGACTGCTGTTGCATCACCACGGCTTCACGCGCCGGGAAAATACCTTTCTGGTGGCAATAGGCCTCGCTCTGGCCGAGGTTCTCGATCATGGCCAGGCGCATGGTTTCCGGGGTGCGGTAGCCAAACAGGCCCGGGTTGCCGATGTTCAGGGAAATAATCTCGTAACCCTGCCGTTCGAGCGCGACCGCGCGCGCGGCAAGTTCGCCGCGGATCTCGTAGCGAACACCCGTGAGAATACTATTGGTCCTGATCGGTGGTTTTGGCATTTTCATCAATACGCAAGGTCGTAAAACAGGGGTGCGGTCTTGCGTCCAAATTCGCCCAGACCTTTGAGCACCAACTGCAGGTAGATCGCGTCGCGGTAGTCGCCATCGCGGTTTCTGAGGAAGCGCCTGGCCATCACGCGCAGTCCCCAGCAACAACTGTCATATTCAAAACCTGCGTCGGCCGATAGCAGGTCGTTGTCGAGCAACGAATAATTGACGCGGCCGAGAACACGCCAGCTCTCGTTGATCGGCTGGTAATAGCGTATGTCAAACTGGTCCACGCTGTCGCGTCTGAAACGGTACTCGGCACCGAGGCGCTGGCCGCCGTCTGCCGTATAGGTCGCGCCCAGCACGGCGACATCGAAGCGGTTGCTCTGCCAGTTCCACTGCGTGTCGACAAAGCCATCGAGCTTGCGGCTGATGTGCATAACGAAACTGGTGATGAAAGGCGACGAATTTTCGCTCAGCAACGGTGTACCGTCGACCGACAGCACCCGCTGGTTCTCGAAATAGAAAATCTGGCCAAAGCTCAGGCTCCACAGTTCCCGGCCGCTCAACCGGCTCATCGAGCGCGTGGTCACGGCCAGGGTCAGCTGGTTTGCATCCGACTGCCGGTCGGCGCCGGTAAAGCGGTTGGTGTTAAACAGCTGGCTGAAGCTGAAGGTATACGGCGCAGTGTCAAAATCGGGAAACCCCTGCTGGTCTTCATAGGGTACATAGAGGTAAAACAAACGCGGTTCGAGCGTCTGCAAATTGCCTTTGGAGGTATCGCGCTCAAAAAACAGGCCGGTGTCAAAACTGAGGATTTCGGTGCCGCGGCTGGGTGAGGTTTCACCCGGCAGACCCTGCCAGTTAAGGTCATAGACCGTGTAACGGTACCCCGCAGCCGGCCTCAGGTAACCCCAGTTGGTTTCCATGTTCCACTCGAGACGCGGTTGCAAGTCGAAACGGCTGCCGGTAACACCGATATCCCTGTCGAAATAGACCAGTTCGGCGTCCATCTGCAAACGCAGACCCCTGATCGCCAGCGGTTGGTCAAGATCAAAGATGACGCGCGGCAGGCGGGTGTGGGGCTGGTTGCGCGGATCAACGGCCTCGTCGACCACCTGGAAATCATCGACGTAGGTCCTGACCTGCCAGTGTTGGCCGCTGCCATAAAAGCCGTAGGTGCTGCGCAGGTACTGTCGCGATGCATCGGCGAGGCTGTTGCTGAAGTCCTGGAAATACTGGTCGTCGCTGACCCTGTCGATGAGCAACTCGCTGCCCCAGCGCGAGGTGAAACGGGCATCGTGGGAAACGGTGTAATGGAAGCGTCTCTCATCGGTCTTCTGGTCATCGCCCAGGTAGTCAAAATCCAGTTCGCCGTTGGTGCGCGGCGTCATGAACCGGTACTCACCGGTCAGCATGAAACCACGCTTGGTGAAATAACGGGGTGTGATGGTCGCGTCCTGGTTGGCCGCGATGTTCCAGTAATACGGGGTGCTGAGTTCAAAACCGTTGTCATTCGCGGTACTTAGGTACGGATAGAGAAAACCGCTCTTGCGCCGGTCGTCGATCGGGAATGTCATCCACGGCAGATAGATAAAGGGGACGTTAAAAAACCTGAGCTGGGCGCCCTTGACCGTGCCGACGCCTGCTTCGAAGTCAAGCGTAAGCTCCTTTGCTTTCATCAGCCATTCCGGTGTTTCACCCGGGCAGGTCGTGAACTGCAAACCATGCAGGACCGAGTGGTTTCCCGCGGTGAGCGTGGCATCGGTTGCGCTGCCTTTCGCACTGGATCCGACCAGGCCGTAATCGATGGCCTCGAAACTGCCGCTTTCCTCGAGGAAGTTGTAGCGGGCACTGGTGCCGCTGATCTGGATGACCGAATCTTCGTAAAACACCTTGCCGGGCATCGTTACGACCTCGGTTTGCGGGTCGTACTGCAGCAGTTCCGTCTTCAGTAACTGGTCTGCGCGTTGCAGTTCGACCTGTTCACGGGCTTCGGCCATACCCACCTTGCTGGCGTCGAATTGCCGGGTTTTCACTGAAATCGGCGACTGGGAACGGTCCGGCGTATTTTTAACCATGGGCGCCAGGCTGGGACCGGGACAGGCCAGTTGCGGGCTATCCGGCCCGGCAGCATACACGGCACCCGTAACCAGCATCAGGACGACGGGTAAACAGGACAGCAGCGCGGGGGCTATGGGTATTTTTCGGGTCACTTATTGGTGCCGTGTTGGTACGGGGTCAGCGCGCGCATTGTAGCAAGGGAAACGTGTTTCCGGGTCATGAATTTTCAATTGCACATTTCTGTTGCAGCCATTGCCGCCGCTCCTGCGCCGGCAACCTGGATTTCTGCTCGGCCAGGCGGTGGAATTTCCGCCAGTCGCCGGCGCTTTCCTGCCACAGGCCCTGGAACGCGCAGCGGCTGCCCTCATAGGTGTTGAAGAGTGCCAGCCTGGCGTTGTTGAGCGGTTCCCGGAACCACGCCGCATAGTAACGTTTGCCCTGCCACCTCAAGTCACTCAGCCTGTGATATTCCTGCTCAAATACATGGAAGGTTTCAGCTTTTTGCTGACGCATGGCGGTTGTTTCCAGGTCACCCGCATAAAGTTTTGCCAGCCTGCCGCGTGTCGTCATGACCAGCGCGGCAAAGTCCGTGCTGACCTCCCCGAGTTGCAGCCATCGCTGCAGTTCGTCCTGCTGCTGGTTGAATTCCAGCCATGCCCTGGCACCGGCTTGCTCGACAAAATCCGCGTAAGCCTCGTTGAAACTGCTGTCGTTGCTGACATACAGACGCTGGTGGGCCAATTCGTGGAACAGGTAAGCTGCGAGGCGGGTTGCGGACGCGGACAACATGGTGCTGAGCAAAGGATCGCTGAACCACCCCAGTGACGAGTACGCGGCGGCGGGTGAAACCAGCACGTCCAGACCCTTGCCTGACAGGTGGGCGGCGGAGTCGCGGGCTTTGTGCTGCTCGAAATAACCCCGGTAGGGTACACAACCGGCCACCGGGAAACACCAGCGTTTGGGTTCGAGGGAAAATTCCCCCGTGGCCACCACGTTCCAGACCAGCGCCTCGCCCTCAACCTCGACATAGGTGGTGTAGCTGCCGTCTGCCGGCAGGCCGAGCGTGTCTTCGGCAAAGGTCCTGATCTGCCCGGCCTGGCGCAGTTGCGTGGCCAGTTCCGGTGCGGTTGCCGGATCATTCAGCAGGGTCTGGATATCCTGTCGCGACCGCATCAGCTTGTGCTGCCCCGACAGGGCCTGCAGGTAATAACCCGGCCCCGAGCAGGCGCACAGGCCGAGGAGCAGTAACAGTAACAGTAACGGGCGGAGTATCATTCCCTCTCGCTTGGACCACCCACAAACTTCAGCGCTGCCGAGTTGATGCAATAACGTTGCCCGGTCGGTGGCGGCCCATCCGGAAAAATGTGCCCGAGGTGGGCGTCGCAGCGTGGGCACAACAGTTCGACACGGCGCATGCCGTGACTGAAATCCGGGCGCTGCACCACTTCCGCCGTATCCAGTTCGCCATGAAAGCTCGGCCAGCCGCAACCGGAGTGGTACTTGCTGGCGGAACCGAACAGCGGGTGGTCGCAACAGACGCAGGCATAGTAGCCGTTCTCGTCATGGTCACAATACCTGCCGCTGAACGGCGCCTCGGTGCCGGCTTCGCGGGTCACGCGGTATTGTTCGGCATCCAGTTGCGCCTGCCATTCCTGCCTGCTCCTGGTGATTTTTTTCAGCATACCTGTCATTGTATTGCATCCTTTGCGAGTCTGAATAAGGGGGCCGTCATGCTCAAGGTTTTTGAAGATTTCGACATCACCCTGGTCGGCCACTACCAGTCGATACTCGAAGCCGAGGGTATCGCCACCTACATGAAAAACCAGTTTGGCACCTCCGGCGCCGGGGAACTGCCGTTCATCGAGGTCATTCCGCAATTGTGGGTACTGAACGAGGCCGATGCCGGGCGCGCCGAGGGCCTGATCAGGGATTTGCGTCACCCCGGCGGCCCCGACCTGCTGCAGGCCTGGGATTGCCCGGCTTGCGGCACGTCCCACGAGGCGGCATTCACGCAATGCTGGAACTGTTCGACCTTGAGACCGGACCCGCCGGGCGAAAAAAATTAACGGTCGGCGCCCCTGAGTTGCCGGACCGCGTCTTCCAGGCGCTGCGCGGTCAATTCCCCGGGCGGTATCGGCCGACCGACGCGTAATTCGATCAGGGCCCTGAATTTATACGGTCTGCGTTGGTAAAGCGGGTCGCGCCGGCTGAACAATGAACCCCATAAATTGCACAGCGCCATGGGCACGACGATGACCGGGTTCTGCCCGACGATCTTTTCGATGCCCTTCTTGAATTCGCCGATTTCCCCGCTTTGCGTGATCGAGCCTTCCGGGAAAATACCCAGCACATCGCCCGCGTTGATCACTTCGTGGATGCGCTGCCAGGCCGTCTCGAGTATGGCGGGATTTTCCGTGCGTGAGGCGATCGGTATGGCCCGGCCGGTCTTGAAGATGAAATGCAATACCGGGATCCTGAAGATCTTGTGGTACATGACAAACCGCACCGGCCGCCTGATCATCCCGCCGATAATCAGAGGATCGACAAAACTGACGTGGTTGGCCGCGACGATGACCGGCCCGGATTCCGGTATGTTGTCCATGCCCCTGACCTCCACCCGGTAAATGGTGTGTATCAATATCCAGATCAGGAATCGCATCAGGAATTCGGGTACGAGGCTGAAGATATAGATGGCCACCACCAGGTTGAGCAGGGCGGTGAACAGGAACAACTGCGGAACCGTGAAACCGGTCCGGCCGAGCAGGATCATGGCGACGATGGCCGCGATCACCATGAACAGCGCGTTGAGAATGTTGTTGCCGGCGATCACCCGGGAGCGATGGCTGGGGGTGGAGCGCTGTTGCACCAGCGCGTACAGCGGTACGATGTAAAAACCGCTGAATATGCCGATCATGACCAGATCGAATATGATGCGCAAGTTGCCGCCCACGGCAAACCAGTCGGCCAGCCCCGTGTACGCCACGACGCTTGCGGGGCTGGCAAGGTACATATCGATGCCAAAAAAGGTCAGCCCCAGCGCGCCAAGCGGCACCAGGCCTATTTCCACCTGTCCACCGGACAGCTTCTCGCACAGCAGCGAACCGGTGCTGATACCGATGATGAACATCGCCAGCAGGGTGGACATCAGCGTTGCGTCGCCACCCAGTGTATTTTCCGAATAGCTGGGGATCTGCACCAGGAAGGTCGCGCCAAAGAACCAGAACCATGAAATACCCAGGACGCTGTTCAGCACCACGCGGTTTTCCGTGATAAAGCTGATATTCCTGAAGGTTTCGGTCAAGAAGTTCCAGTTGATTTTCAGGCCCGGGGCAACCGCCGCGGCCACCGGGATGCCGCGGCTGGCGATATAGCCGGCGATGGCCACCACTAAGCCCGCCCCGCTCACCCAGACAGGCCATGGCGCATCTATGCCCATCAACAAGGGCCCCGCGATGGTGCCCGCGAGGATCGCGATAAACGTGCCCATCTCGACCAGCGCATTGCCACCGATCAACTCGCCGCGGTTCAGGACCTGCGGGATGATGCTGTACTTCAACGGGCCAAACATGGTGGACTGGAAGCCCAGCATGAACAGGACGATGAGCAACAGCGGCACGCTATCCAGCCAGAAACCCAGCGTGGCCGCCAGCATGATCACCACTTCGAACAGCTTGATCCCCCTGATCTGGACCGACTTTTCGTACTTGTCCGCGAATTGCCCGAACAGGGCCGAGAACAGGAAAAACGGCAGGATGAAGGCCAGCGCGCTGAGGTTGACGATCTGGTTGGTGTTGAGACCGGCCAGTTGGCTGCTGTTGAACACCAGCATGGCCGCCAGGCCGTTCTTGAATATATTGTCGTTGAAGGCGCCCAGCACCCCGGTGACAAAGAACGGCATGAAGCGCCGTTCCGTTAACAGCCTGAACTGGGAGTGATCTGACACGGGTGCGTAAATCAGGCGAACTGGGTCAGGACACCGGCGATGGTGGCCGTCATCATCGTCGCCAGCGTGCCGCCCAGCACCGCACGTAAGCCGAGGCGGGCGATGTCGGAACGGCGGTTGGGCGCCAGGCCGCCGATACCGCCCAGCTGGATGGCGATGGAGGAAAAATTGGCAAAGCCGCACAGCGCGTAGGTCGAGATCAGGATGGAGTGCTCCGACAGCGTCTCCTTGATCTGCGCGAGGTGCAGGTAGGCGACGAATTCATTGATGACGATCTTCTCGCCGATCAGCCCGCCGACGATGGTCGCCTCACTCCACGGCACGCCGATGATCCAGGCCAGCGGCGCCAGCAGGTACCCCAGGATCAGGGACAGGCTGAGCGTCTGCCCGGTCAGTGATTCCAGGCCGGTCGCCTGCCCGACCCAGGCCAGCGGGTAGTTGATCATCGTGATCAGGGCAAAAAACGCCAGCAACATACCAGCCACGTTCAGTGACAGCTTGACACCGTCGGCCGCGCCGTTGGCCGCCGCCTCGATGACATTGGCCGCGGTTTTCTCGATATCGAGGTGCACCGTGCCCTTGGTCAGGGATTCCTCGGTTTCCGGCCGCAACAGCTTGGCGATGACGATGGTCGCCGGTGCGGCCATGACGCTGGCGGCCAGCAGATGCCGGGCATAGAACAACCTCTGCGCCTCGTCCGTGCCGCCGAGCATGGCGACATAGGCGGCCAGCACGGCGCCGGCGATCGTCGCCATGCCGCCGACCATCATGGTGAACAGTTCGGATTCGGTCATCTTCGCGATATACGGTCTGACCACCAGCGGCGCCTCGGTCTGGCCGATGAAGACGTTGGCGGCGACCGACAGCGATTCGGCACCGCTGACACGCAGGACCTTCAGCATGACCCAGGCCATGCCCTGGACGATTTTCTGCATCAGGCCGATGTGATAGAGCACGCTCATCAGGGAGGCAATGAAAATGATGGTCGGCAATACCTGGAAGGCAAAAATAAAACCGAACTTGTCCGCGTTGGACAGGTCGCCAAAGATGAATTGCCCGCCGATCAGCGCAAAATCGACGATCTTGACAACTACGTGGCCGATCGCATTGAAGAACTCGCGTCCGCCCGGCACGATGATCACGAGGATTGCAAAAACGATCTGTAAACCGACGCCGGCCACGACCTGTCTCCAGTCAACCGATTTTTTATGCTGCGAAAATGCAAAGGCAACCGCGATCAGGACGGCCAGTCCGAATAAGCCAAAGGCAATGCTAGACATGCAACGCTCCCGTGTCTGGAATTCTTGTGTGGTTCGGGAAGATCAGTTTTATTTTATGGCGCAATGTAGCGATTTTAGTACTGGCTGGCAAATTAAAGATTGATTCCCAGCCAGCGCTTGCCGGCCCAGTGCCGGGCACACACGACGGCCTGACCGCTGCGGTAAATGCTGTTGACGATCCAGATACCGAGCAGACCGAAACCCAGCACCGGCCCGGCGATATACGCCAACGGCAGAAAAAACCCCCATTGCAGGATCACGCTGATCCACATGCTGCGGCGGGTGTCGCCCGCGCCGATCAGGGCATTCATCAGCACCATGCCGGCGGTGTCGATGCCGATCACCAGCGCCCAGAGTATCATCGGCAGGTAAGCCAGCTGGCTCGTTTCGGGGTTCTTCAGGAACAGGCCTAGCAGGGGCCCGGCAAACGGTATCAGCACCAGGCTGAGCGTAAGCCCATAGACGAGACTGATGGCGGCGGCGTTCCAGCCCCACAAAACAGCATCGTCGGGATCACCCCTGCCGAGCGCATTGCCCACCAGCGTGGTGGCCGCGAGCGCCAGGCCAAAGGCCGGCAGCATGGCGGTTATGTGGAAGGTCATCAGCACGTTGACCGCTGCGACTTCAGCGGTGCCTATGTGGCTGACGATCCACATCAGCGCCACCAGGCCGGCCGAGAAAAACACCTGTTGAAGACTCGCCGGCAGGGATAGCCTGAGCTGTTGCCACAGGGTGCTGCGGGAGGGGATCCGGTGCAGGAAACCCTTGTCGCGCGTGTGCCTGAAAGCAAAGTAAAAATACATGCCGGTGCCGATATACAGGGAGATTGTGGTTGCCAGGCCGGCGCCAAACACCCCCAGTTCCGGTGCGCCGAGGTTGCCGAAGATCAGCACCCAGTTCAGGAAAATATTGCAGGCGTGCATGACCAGCAGTGTCTGCAGGTAGACGCCGGTCATGTGGATCGCGCTCCAGTACCCGCGGAAGGAAAAATTCATGCCCACCGCAACCATGCTGAGGAGCCGCACCTGCAGGTAGGGCACGCCCTGCTCAATCACGGCCGGGTCATCGCTTAGAAAGGAATAGGCTGTGGGTATGGCCATGTATAGTAGCGCGCACAGCGGCAGGCCGATCAGCACGGACAGCATCAACCCGCCGTTGAGTGGCACCGCGGTTTCACTGTAGCGCTGTTCGCCAAGCCGGCGCGCCGCCAGCGCCTGGACACCCGCCGACAAGCCGATGATGAACGAAATGGCCAGGTAATTGGTGAAGCTGCCGATGCCGGTGGCCGCCAGCGCCGCGTCACCGAGGTGGCCGACCATGGCGATATCGACCAGGTTCAGGAGGTTCTGCGACATCATGCCGCCCATGATGGGCAGGGCGATGGACCAGATCATTCCGCGTC
>JBFZEL010000025.1:0-5387 GCA_041306925.1 Lysobacterales bacterium | reverse complement strand
ACGACGCTCTTCCGATCTGTGTCACGACTATAAACCAAACCTTCGACGAAATCGTTCTCTCCGGTTTTCCGGGAAGCCTCCTCGAAAGCTTCAACCATCTCATCAAGACTATAGACCGGCTGGTAGTGAACCCTGATAAATCTTTTCGCCGGGATTATTTTTAATTCTGCAGCCACCAGAAAACCCAGGGTGCCATGGCTCCACGGTATCAGGTAATATAAATCCGCATTTTCCGTTGGACTGCATCGGACACACTGTCCATCGGCCGTCACGAGGTCGAATGATGCACAAATAGACTGGAACAATCCAAATTTGTGGCTGCTCGATTCTACCCCGAAGCCCATAATCAAACCACCCACCGTCAAATCATCCAGTTCCGGCACAACAGCCAGTGTCCAACCTTTGGTTATCAGATTTCGTGAAATCTGTCCCATAGTCGCCAACGGCTCAACCTTAACCGTTCCACGTTGTTCGGAAATTTCGAGTATGTCATACATGCCGACATCGATTTTGCGATGCGAGAGCTTGTATTTAGGCACCATTTCACTCATGGTTTTCCAGCCGGACCTTGCGGTACACAGTTTTTCCAGCGCCCCACCCTTTTTCCAGTCCTCAATTTGTTGAATCACCTTTTTGACTCTTTGCTCATGCTTGAGAGGAGCACTTCTGCCATAAAATACAATCAGATTTCGGGCGCTGTTGTAAGCGCTATATAACACCGAAACGGGCAGGAGAAAGAGGGTGGCGAATATGCCACGGTAATGGGTTAGTATGTGTTCGAATAAATGGCTGGTTTTTGTCATTGAGTTATCTCCTTATGTTTTGCGTATTATTTATTACCCGTTGTTTCTTTATTTTCATCATTGTTTATGCGTTGATCGGTGTTTTTTCCATGCACAATTACGGCTGCAACCATGCGTATCGCAATAAAACGTTCTGCCAATTTTTATCTGCTTCCTGGATCTCTATTATAACCCGTCCAGAATTGTCGATCCCAGGGAAGTCTTCTATCCGTATTGGCGTCCGTGGCGGGACCTGCCTATCCTGCCTTTGTTTGTTAGGTCTGCTATTCAAACGGGCTGCTTACTAAGCCAATGTGAAATAGAATGTATACGATCAGGTTTATCTAGTTCGCAGGCGGGTAAATAAACAAGTAAAATAGGAAAAGATATTGAAAAAAAGGAAAAAGCCGCGAGGTGATTCCAACCTTACGTTATTTAACAAAGAATGGAATTGAACTACTGATGAAGCCGGGAGAAAACAAAGAAGAAACAAAAAGAAGATTTCACTGGAAAATAGGGATAGCAATAATCCTGTTACTTGCGGTAGCAACCTATTTTATCAAGCTTATCAGCACTCAACCGGAAGAAGATTATAAACAATCGGGAAACTACACCGATCCAGTAATCGCAGTGACCGCTGTTGCTGCTACGCAGGGAAATTTTCCTGTTTACCTGACCGGTTTGGGAACAGTCACGGCACTGCGTACCGTTACGGTAAGATCACGCGTCGACGGAGAGCTTATTCGTGTCGCTTTCAAGGAAGGTCAAATGGTACAGGAAGGTGATCTCCTGGCTGAAATCGACCCGCGTGCCTTTCAGGTACAGCTTATGCAAGCCGAAGGACAGTTACTCCGGGATGAAGCGCTGTTGAAGAATGCCCAGACTGATCTTGTCCGCTACAAAACCTTGTTGGAGCAGGATTCCATAGCAGCTCAAGAGACCGTTACCCAGGAATCTCTGGTAAAACAATATAAGGGAACCGTAGCAATAGACCATGGACTGGTTGCAGATGCCAAACTCCAATTAAGTTATACACAAATCACTGCACCCATTACAGGGCGCCTGGGATTGCGCCTGGTGGACCAGGGCAATATGGTCAAGGCTTCCGATACCACCGGACTCGCCGTCATTACACAAATTCAGCCTATCGCGGTGGTGTTTACCTTGCCGGAAGATGATCTACAGGCCGTGATGAAACAGTTTCGTACAGGTGAAAGCTTGACAATCGAAGCATATGACCGCAGGGGCAATGTCAAACTTGCTCAGGGGCATCTATTGGCGGTGGACAATCAAATTGACACAAGCACCGGAACCGTTAAGCTTAAAGGCCAGTTTGCTAATGAAGACGGAGCTTTGTTTTCAAACCAGTTTGTTAATATCAAAATGAAAATTGAGACCCTGGACTCGATAACGATCATACCTACTGCGGCTATTCAACGGGGAATAATGGGTACCTTCGTTTATGTCGTGAAGGAGGATCAGACGGTGAGTGTACGGCCAATGACTTTAGGGCCGACTGAAGGTGAAAAGGTTGCGGTGCTGGAAGGTCTTCAGCCTAATGAATGGGTCGTAGTGGATGGCGCAGACAAACTGCGTGAAGGTATCAAGGTTAAACTAATCAATCGCGAATCAGTGCCCCTTTCTGAGGAAGCATCTTCAAAAAACCATCAGGATGATGATCGAAAGAGTGGAAACCACAAGTGAACATTCTTCCCATCGGAGTACAACGACTTAAGCCATTCAACTTTAACATATATGACTTGTGTAAATGCCTATGACGCCAGCAGGATATGCGTTCCATGAATCCTTCACGCATTTTCATCTTACGTCCGGTCGCCACCTCGCTGTTAATGCTGGCGTTGCTTCTGGTCGGGATAGTAGCCTATCGTGAACTGCCGGTTTCCGCCCTGCCCCAGGTCGACTATCCGATAATTCAGGTAACCACACTCTATCCCGGAGCGAGCCAGGAAGTCATGACTTCGCTGATCACCGCACCCCTGGAGCGGCAACTCGGCCAGTTGCCCGGTTTAAACCAGATGTCTTCTTTCAGTTCGGGAGGCGCTTCGGTGATCACGCTTCAGTTCAACCTGAGTTTGAATCTCGATATTGCCGAACAGGAAGTCCAGGCGGCCATCAACGCCGCCAATAATTTCCTGCCCAACGATCTGCCGATGCCGCCGATCTACAGCAAGATTAACCCTGCCGATGCGCCGATCCTGACGCTTGCAGTCAGCTCGAAGACGCTTGCTTTGTCCAAAGTCGAGGATCTGGTGGATACCCGTCTGGCGCAAAAACTTTCGCAATTATCGGGTGTGGGTCTGGTCACCATCAGCGGCGGCCAAAGGCCGGCCGTCCGCATCCAGGCCAATCCTTCGGCATTGGCGGCCTACGGCTTGAGCCTTGAAGATTTGCGCACGGCAATAGCCGCCGCGAACGTCAATCAGCCCAAGGGCATGTTCGATGGGCCGGTTCGGGCGGCTATCATTGATGCCAATGACCAGCTCCGCTCAGCCGCAGAGTACGAAGCTCTCATCATCGCTTACCGTAATGGCAGCCCGGTACGCCTGTCTGATGTCGCCGATGCCGGGGATGACGCTGAAAACGTCAGACTTGCCGCCTGGGCGAACGGATCATCGGCAGTTATAGTCAACATTCAACGGCAGCCGGGGACCAACGTTATCGAGGTTGTCGACCGCATCAAGCAACTCCTGCCCCAATTGCAGAAGGCTCTGCCCAACGACATTGACGTTAGTGTGTTGACTGACCGTACGATCACGATTCGTGCTTCGGTGCGAGACGTAAAAATCGAACTCTTGACCGCACTGGCTCTCGTCGTGCTGGTTATTTTCCTGTTTCTGCGCAACACTTTTGCGACCGCTATTCCAGGCATTGTGGTACCGCTGTCTCTGGTGGGCACTTTCGGGGTCATGTATCTGGCCGGTTTCAGCATCAATAACCTGACCCTGATGGCGCTTACTATTGCCACCGGCTTCGTGGTGGACGATGCCATCGTCGTTATCGAAAATATTACCCGCTACATCGAACAGGGGGAATCACCCTTGAATGCCGCGCTCAAGGGCTCGGAACAAATTGCATTTACCATCATCTCGCTGACTTTTTCACTGGTTGCCGTGCTGATCCCGTTATTGTTCATGGGCGACGTGGTCGGGCGCTTGTTTCGCGAATTTGCCATTACGCTGGCAGTGGCCATTCTGATCTCCGGCGTCATTTCTCTGACCCTGACGCCGATGATGTGCGCAAAAATGCTGCGCCCGCTCTCCGAAGAGCGAAAAGGCCGGTTTTATCTCGCCAGTGGACGGTTTTTCGACAGGGTTACCTCTAGCTACGCCAGGAGACTCGACTGGGTTCTGGAACATCAGGGAACCACTCTGCTGGTGGCAATAATAACCCTGGCGCTCACTGTACTACTGTACGTCGCCATACCTAAAGGTTTCTTCCCAATCCAGGATACCGGCGTTATTCTGGGTATCTCCGAAGCGCCACAAACCATTTCCTTTGCGGCCATGTCTGAACGGCAGCAAGCATTAAGCAACGTGATTCTTGAGGATCCGGCTGTTGAGAGCATCTCTTCCATTATAGGCGTAGACGGCATCAACCCCACGCTCAATACCGGGCGGCTCATGATCACGCTGAAGCCGTTGGCCGCACGCGGTATCAACGTCACTGACATTATCCATAGACTGCAAGACAGTCTACATCAAGTGCAAGGTATCACTGCGTACCTCCAGCCTGTGCAAGACCTCACCATTGAAAATCGTGTCAGCCGCAGTCAGTATCAAGTGACTTTGGAAGCAGCCGATCGTGAAGAATTGAGTCGCTGGACAACGTTGCTGGTCGAGCAACTTTCCAGACAAGCAGCGTTCGCTAATGTGACCAGCAACCTTCAGGACAGCGGTCTACAGGCGTTCGTGGCTATCGATCGCAGCTCTGCAAGCCGCCTGGGTGTCAGTATTGCCGCTATTGATGACGCGCTTTATGATGCTTTCGGGCAGCGGCTGGTGTCGACTATTTTTACCCAGTCCAACCAGTACCGCGTCGTACTCGAAGTCAAACCCGAATACCGGCAAGGTCTGGATGACCTGAAAGCTATCCGGGTGCCCTCCTCGACTGGGATACAGGTGCCGTTATCGACGATTGCCAGTGTATCTGAACAGGTGACCCCTCTCGTTACCCATCATTTGGGACAGTTCCCCGCTGCAACCATCTCCTTTAACCTGGCTCCGGGTGCTTTTCTCGGCGAAGCTATTGAGGCTATTGACAAGGCCAAAAGTCAGATAGGCCTGCCCCCGAGTGTGCAAGCCAATTACCAGGGCGCCACGCTGGCTTTTAGCGCTTCACAGTCAAACACACTATGGCTGATTCTGGCCGCTATCGTCACCGTATATATAGTGCTGGGCGTGCTTTATGAGAGCTATATCCACCCGGTCACAATTCTTTCGACATTACCCTCGGCAGGCGTTGGCGCACTGCTTGCGCTGATGCTGTCGGGTAACGATTTAGGCATTATTTCGGTCATCGGCATTATTCTGCTCATCGGCATCGTCAAGAAAAACGCCATCATGATGATTGATTTCGCCCTTGATG
>JBFZEL010000024.1:0-5386 GCA_041306925.1 Lysobacterales bacterium | reverse complement strand
GTCCATGAGCGGGGCAAGTGATCAACCCCGCGGGCGGAATCAGCCTAAGGGGACAGGTGCGTGACAGCGACGAACAGCCAGATGGTAAGCCGGGGTCTGAGGATACAGACCGTCGTGGCGCTGATGTTGGCCGGCGGTTTAATGCTGGTCGGACCGGTTGCCGCTTATTCATCCCTGTTGGGCAGCCTGGCGGCTTACCTCCCTGCGTTGTTTTTCGCCCTGCTGGTCGTGCCGAAATTCGGCGCCGACAGCGGCACTTTCCTGCGCACCGCGGTCATCGCCGAAGTGGCCAAGATTTTTCTGGCCGGCCTGTTGTGCGCGTTGGTGTTTACCTGGGTCAAACCGCTTTCCCCAGGCTGGTTTTTCGCCGGTATGGTGGCGGGGATATTCAGTGGACGTCTGGGGATGCTGTTCAAGGCCGGTGCATGATGACTCTTTATCCAATCACCCGAACAGGTGTCTGCAATGAAGCCATCAGGCTGCTTGAAAAGAACCAGAAACCGGGTATGAAGTGACCGTGTCGACAGCGAGGAATCAATAAGGAATGAAATCTGTGAGGCTGGACGGGAATGAAGTCTTTCCCTCGAAAATCGTGTGCATCGGCCGGAACTACGTCGCGCACATCCACGAACTGGGCAATGAAATACCCGCCGAACCGGTGATCTTCATCAAGCCAAACTCGGCGATAGCAGAAGAAATCCGGTCCGGCGAACCCGGTGAAATCCATTTCGAGGGCGAAATAAGTTTCCTTGTGCGCGCCGGTAAACTGGCGGCCGTCGCTTTCGGGCTGGACCTGACCAAGCGGGACCTGCAGTCCAGGCTCAAAGCCAAGGGTCTGCCGTGGGAACGTGCAAAGGCCTTTGATGGCGCTGCAGTGTTCAGTGAGTTCGTGTCTTTCAATGGACAGGTCAATGACCTGAGGCTCGAACTCCATATCAATGATCAACTGGCGCAGCAGGGCGGTTGTGAATTGATGATATACAAGCCGGCCGACATCATCAGGGAAGTGCAAGGCTTTCTTTCCTGCGAGGATGGTGACGTGATCATGACCGGTACGCCCGCCGGTGTCGGACCTGTGCGCGCCGGCGACCGGTTCAGCGGTAAAATCTTTGCCGGGAAAGAACTGCTCACCGCGGCTTCGTGGGTGGTGCAATGAGGCTGGTCGAAATTTCCCGGGAACCGGTCGAACTCTTCAAGATTCTGAAATTTGAAGGCATGGTCGCGACCGGCGGGGAAGCCAAGCAGGTCATTGCCGGGGGCCAGGTGCGGGTCAATGGCGAGGTGGAAACCCGCAAACGGAAAAAGATCGTCGCCGGCGATACCATCGAGTTCGGCCGCGACAAAATCCGCATACAGTTAACCGAAACTGGAAGTGCACGATGAACAACAACGATGTTTTGCGCCGTATCCGCTACACCTTCAATTATGACGATTCCAAAATGATCGCCATATTCGGCCACGGCGGTCTCGAGGTCACACGCGCGGAGATCAGCGACTGGCTGAAGAAAGACGATGATCCCGATTACCGCAAGTGCCAGGATGTGCAGCTGGCCGCTTTCCTGAATGGCCTGATCATCGACAGGCGGGGAAAGAAGGAAGGCCCGCAACCTGAGCCCGAAACGAGCCTCACCAACAATATCATCCTGCGCAAACTGAAGATCGCCCTGAACCTGCAGGCCGGGGATGTCCAGGCGCTGATCAAGCAGCCTGATTTCAGTTTGAGCAACCACGAGTTGAGCGCGTTTTTTCGCAAACCCACGCATAAGCACTACCGTGAGTGCAAGGACCAGGTGCTGCGTTACTTTTTGAAAGGCGTGCAGCACAAGTACCGGGGCTGAGTTGCCCGCTGGACGCGGAGACCGCCAACCAACCCCATGCAACAATTGCTGAACAATAACAACCTGATATTAATGGAGGCGGCCATCGTCGAACGGCTGCGGCGCTCTGCTGATGTCGAGTTGCATCCCGTGCTCGTGAACGCGCCGCTGATTTACCAGCCAGCGGGCCGCAAGGCCATGCGCGATATCTACCAGGGCTATATTGATATCGCTTTTGATGCAAAAACGCCGTTCCTGATGTGTACACCCACGTGGAGAACCAACTGGCAAAGGGTGGCCGACACGGGCATCGAGGCAAGCATCAATATTGACGCGGTGCATTTTCTGCAGGAGCTGCGTGAGTCCCAACCGGAAGGACGGGAAAACATCAGGATCGGTGGTATGATCGGTTGTAAAAATGACTGCTATCAACCGCAACAGACGTTAACTGCTGCACAGGCAGAACAGTTCCACGCATGGCAAATCGGGCAACTGCAAGATGGCGGTGTGGATTTCATCATCGCGGAAACACTGCCCGCAGTCGAAGAGGCAATAGGTATCGCGAGGGCGATAGAGCGCTCCGGCCTGCCCTATTTCATCAGTTTCGTGATCTCACGGGACGGACGGGTGCTGGATGGCACTGCTCTCGATACGGCGATAAAACGGGTCGATGCAGCGACCGGCGGGCCACCGCTCGGCTACATGGTGAACTGCGCCTATCCGTCGTTCCTGTGCGCGGCGCGCCAGCCGCCGGTGCTTTTTGCAAGACTGACCGGCTACCTGGCCAACGCTTCCTCTCTGGATCATTGCGATCTCGATGGGGCCGCCGAGTTGCACAGCGAAAGCGTCCCTGACTGGGGTGATACCATGCTGGAACTGCACGGAACTTACGGGTTAAAGATTCTTGGCGGCTGTTGCGGAACCAATGAAGAACACCTGCGTTATCTTACAGCGGGAAGGTCAAAATCATGACGATGCAAATTACCCTCGATGACATCCAGGCAGCAGCAGGTATTGTCTATGCACATATGCCGCCGACACCCCAGTACTGCTGGCCGCTGCTGTGCGAGCGGCTTGGCGCCGAGGTCTGGGTCAAGCACGAGAACCATACCCCGGTGGGGGCATTCAAGATACGCGGCGGCCTGGTCTATTTTGCTCACCTGCTAGCATCTGGCCGGTTACCAGGGGGTGTGATTGCCGCCACGCGTGGCAACCATGGCCAGTCGGTCGGATACGCGGCGCGTCTTCATGGTATAGCCGCCACGATCGTGGTTCCTTTTGGCAACAGTGTTGAGAAAAATGCCGCCATGCGCGCACTCGGTGTCGAGTTGATCGAGCGCGGCGATGATTTCCAGGAAGCCCGGGAGTTCGCCGACAAGCTGGCGCTGCAACGGTCACTCCAGGTGGTGCCCTCGTTTCATCCGTTGCTGGTGACCGGTGTCGCGACCTACAGCCTAGAGTTGCTGCAAAACGTTTCGGACATCGATGTCGTTTACGTTCCCATCGGTCTTGGTTCCGGTATTTGCGGCATGCTGGCCGCACGTGACGCATTGAATCTGCAGACCGAGGTGGTGGGCGTGGTTTCGGCCCATGCGCTCGCCTACGCGAAATCATTCGAGTCCGGGCGTCCGGTGGATTCGCCCGTTACCACCCGCCTGTCCGACGGCATGGCCTGCCGCACGCCGGAACCGCAGGCGCTTGAGCTGATTTTAAAGGGTGTTGACCGTATTGTTCCGGTGACCGACGACGAAGTCGCAGCGGCGATGTGTATGCTGTTCGAGTGCACACACAACGTCTGTGAAGGCGCGGGCGCGGCGGCATTGGCGGCAGCAATCAGGGAAAAACCACGGCTGGCCGGCCGCCGGGTTGCGGTGGTCGCTTCGGGTGGCAACATCGACCAGGCGCTGTTCGCGGACGTTCTCAGAAGCGGACAATAAACGGAGCACAACAATGTCAAAAACCTGCCTGGTCTTAACCGCCTGTTCGATTATTTTCATGGGTGGCGTGATGGGAAGGTCATGTCCGCATGATTTTCGGCCATATTCCTGACACACAGCAACCTATGCCGGATTGCTTATCAACGTGACGCCAGGACATGATCTTCCCATCGCGCTGAACCATGAGCGTCTTGCCGCTGCCGCGCAATTCGTGGCCGGGCTGGATCGCGACATGGCGCGGATCCTGAAAACGCTTGGCACACCACCTTTGTGGGACAGGCAACCCGGTTTTGTCACGCTGCTGCGTATCATCCTCGAACAGCAGGTTTCGCTGCTCTCGGCCGAGGCGATGTACCGCCGCCTGCTGGGGCAAATCGATCCGTTGACACCGGCGACCGTGCTCGCGGCAGGCGAGCCCTTTTTACGCTCATTCGGCGTGACCCGGCAGAAGGCCACCTATTTCATCAACCTCGCCCGGGCCATTCATGACGGTGATCTCGATCTCGCAGCCCTGGCGCACGCAGACGATGAATCAGTCATGACCCTGCTCACAGCGGTCAAGGGTATCGGCCCGTGGACGGCCAGGATCTACCTGTTGATGGTGTTGTGCCGACCGGATGTCTGGCCGGTCGGCGACGTCGCCCTTGCCACGGCGTACCAGAAACTGAAAGGATTGCAAAAACGCCCGTCACAGCCCGAACTCGATGCAATGGCACTGGCCTGGGCGCCGCACCGCGCCACGGCGGCGAGGCTGTTATGGCACTATTACCTGAACGGCATGCCCGGTGGAACTGGAAACAATCAATGAAATACACGGTGATCAATCTCAACAACAAGTTCGGCAAATTCGATGAGCATTGGTCACCCAGGGTGATCGCCGAGATGAACGATTACCAGTTCAAGCTGGCCAAGGTTCAGGGCGAGTTCGTCTGGCACAACCACCCAGACACCGACGAGGTCTTCATCGTCATCGAAGGCGCGCTGGATATCGAGTTCCGCGACGGCAGGGTAAGCATCGGGGCCGGGGAAATGTTCGTGGTGCCGAAAGGCGTCGAACACAAACCCGTGGCGGACAGGGAATGCCGGATCATGCTGGTCGAGCCCAGGGGCACGGTCAACACTGGCGATACCCGCAGTTACCTGACCGCACAAAACGATGTCTGGGTTTAAGTGAAAGTCTCGTTTTCGTGAATTCCATATTCGCCAAATTTACGGATTTTTGCTTGACGAATTCAGTGACTACAGTTGTACAATCGATGTAAGTACTTTGATATTTATCTACACTCATTCTCGTTTTTCACACGCACGGAACTCAAGATATATGCATAAAAAACAGGATGTTAAAAACCAAGCCAGTCTCAAAATGCCGAATTTTCGTGCATAACGAGCCCTATTCTCGATAAATACAAGTTATGCGTCACGGGCCGCGGCTAGTGCAATCTGAGGTGTGATGATGAAGAGAAGGTTGGCAATTGGATTGGCTGCGATCCTGCTTGTCGCCTCGTGTTCTACTGGCTCACATATGGCTCAGCCTGGAGCGATTCTCGCCGTTCTTGCAACACCGCATACTTCTGAATCCACGCACGTCATAGTGTTCCCTGATTGCGGCGGGCAGGTGGGGGGATTTTGCGA
>JBFZEL010000023.1:0-2746 GCA_041306925.1 Lysobacterales bacterium | reverse complement strand
GGTATTTCATCTCAGTCGACGGCTTCAGTGCTCAGCTGGCCCTTGTTCAGATACAGCGTTCTGTTCGCGCGGGCCGCGGCGTGGATATCGTGCGTCACCATGATGATGGTCTTGCCTTGCTCCTTATTCAGGGCCTGCAGCAAATCCAGGACCTCATCACCGGACTTGCGATCGAGATCGCCGGTCGGCTCATCACACAACAGCAGGGTCGGGTCGGTAACGATGGCGCGCGCGATGCCGGTGCGCTGCTGCTCGCCACCTGACAACTGGCGCGGGTAATGACCTGCCCGGTGTGACAGGCCGACGATATCCAGTGCGAGGGCCGCGCGCTTGTTCCGCTCCGCCTTGGACAGCTTGGTCAGCAACAACGGCAACTCGACATTTTTCTGTGCGGTCAAGACCGGCATCAGGTTATAGAACTGGAACACCAGCCCGACGTGCCGCGCACGCCAGCCGGCCAGTTTGCGGTCGGAAAGCTGGTCGATACGCTGTCCGTCGATCTCGACCGCGCCTTCGCTGGGCCGGTCCAGGCCACCGATCAGGTTCAGCAAAGTCGATTTGCCGGAACCTGAAGGACCCATCAACGCCAGGAAATCACCCCTCGGGATTTCCAGATCCAGCCCGCCCAGCACGTGAATTTCTTCGGAGCCGCGTTTGAAAATTTTATCGACCCCGCTGACCCTGACCAGGGTGTCTTTGCCATCCTTCATTCGTTTGTTTCCTTGACACGGTCACCGTTTTTAAGACCGCTTGGTGCATTGATAATAACCCTGTCCCCGGCCACCAGGCCCGAGCTGACGAGAATGTCCTTGCCCCGTTCGCCCGCCGTCGCAATGGCGCGGCGTTCGACCAGGTTGTCAGCCACCAGCAGCACATACTGTTTGTCGTTGCTTTCGCTGACCGCCGCTTGCGGCACAAGAACGCCCGCACTTTTGCCAGCACTGTTATTTGACACCGGACCGCCAGCCTCCTGGAACGCGACTTTCACACCCATATCCGGCAAGATGCGCGGATCCAGTTGATCGAAACCCACGCGGACTTCGACCGTGGCTTTTTGCCGGTCGGCGGTCGGTATGATCGCGATGACGTGGGAGGGGATCGTCCAGTCCGGGTATGCATCCAGCGTGGCGACGACTTTCTGGCCCGGGTTGACACGGTTGATATACGCTTCGTTGACGTCGATCTCGATTTCCAGCGAAGCCATGTCAACGATGGTGCCGATACCCGTGCGGGTAAATCCGCCGCCGGCCGAGATGGGTGAAATCATTTCACCCGGTTGGGCGTTTTTTGCCACCACCACGCCGGCAAAGGGC
Source organism: Lysobacterales bacterium (assembly GCA_041306925.1). Lineage (GTDB taxonomy): Bacteria > Pseudomonadota > Gammaproteobacteria > Xanthomonadales > SZUA-36 > SZUA-36. The sequence goes on along the minus strand of JBFZEL010000023.1, from coordinate 1,433 downwards.
GCACGGATAACCGTGTCGTCCAGTTCCTGGCGGTAAACGTCCAGTTGTTTTTCCGCGACTTTCACATCCGCCTGCTTGTGTTCGAGTTGTGCCGCGAGCGATTCGGAAAGCGCGCGGGCCCGATCCATATCAACCCCGCTGGACAAGCCGCGCTCAACCAGGCTCAAGGTGCGCTTGTAATTGGAACGGGCCTCGGTCAGCAAGGCCTGGGTTTCCTTGAGCGAGGTTTCCGATGAGCGCAACTGGGCCTCGGCCAACGCGTAACTGGTCACCAGGTTGGAGTCGTCCAGTCGTGCCAGGACCTGGTCCTTTTCCACCTGCAGACCCTCTTCGATCAGCACGTCCACGACCTTGCCGGTAAATTTTGAAGAAACCGTCGCCTGCCGTCGCGCGGTCACGTAGCCGGAAGCATTCAACACGGTATTCGCGCCCTGGCCGGAAATTTCACGCGCAACCACGGTGCGCACTTCGAGTACCGCTGCCGGTTTCAAAAACAACAAGGCAGCGACACCTGCCGCAATGACGACGCTAGCGATCAGCCACCAAACGCGCCCCGGACGGGAATCGGCTTCCGGCTCCCGCTCAATTTTCAGCTGTGCAAGCTTGCTCGTAATCATCGGTGTTTATCAGGACGTTCATTGATACGAAGCGCATCATTATACAGACTGATTAAACGCCGAGTCTTTTAACCAAGAGATTTCGACAGCGAAACACGTCCTCCGACGAACACAATTGCGGGATACCGGTGCAATGTCCGGATTCGCGCGATCCGGTTGTCAATTGCGGCAGTCTTTCTGAACCGCCCTCTCCAGATCTTTGACTGAAGTGGATATTCGTTATTCCATATATATGCTTTTGCGTATAAACTGGCGTTGATGGAACCGGAACAGTTATTCAGCGCACTGTCAGACACGACCCGCCTGAGGGCGCTCATGCTCATCGCATCAGAAGGCGAGGTTTGCGTATGTGAGTTGACCTTCGCCCTGGAGGAATCACAACCGAAGATCTCCAGGCACCTGGCCCTGTTACGCGATACGGGGATTCTCAAACCTCGCCGGAAGGGTACGTGGATGCACTACCGTATTGATCCGGATCTGCCCGCCTGGGCCGTATCGTCCATCGAGCAAATACATCAACAACTGGGTGACCTGGATCGGTTCGTTGCTGACCGGGCACGCCTTAAGAACATGACCGACAGACCGGGAGAAAAAAACTGTGCCTGAGCCATTGAACGTCCTTTTTCTTTGCACCGGCAATTCCTGCCGGTCCCAGATCGCCGAAGGCTGGTTGCGCACGTTGGGCGGAAGCGTTGTCAGCGCGCACTCGGCCGGGATAGAGGCCCACGGCAAGAATCCCCGTGCCATCGCCATCATGCGGGAAGCGGGTATCGACATCTCGGGCCAGGAATCGTCCATCGTTACGGACGACATGAT
>JBFZEL010000022.1:0-2613 GCA_041306925.1 Lysobacterales bacterium | reverse complement strand
CAGCCTCACCTCGGCGATAAAGCCGGGCGCGGGTAGTTTTTGCAACAAAAGTGACGGCATCATCCAAAGGTTACGGGCGTATCCTTCCGGTGGTTGCCGGGCGTACAAACGCAAATAACCGCTGCGTTCAGCGAGCGAATACCAGTCATTGCCGAAGTTCGCATGCCACTGCCACTGCACGCCCAGGCCGGCCTGCTCGAACTCATCCGAGTTCGGCGGCGGCGTGACGCCCTGCGAGACACCGGCACCGGTATCCGGTTTACGGTAAACGGTAACGGGATTGCCGATGCCGTCACCATCGGCGTCTGCGCCGATCACCGGCCAATCGTCCACCCATTGCATCGGTTGCAGGTGCACGATACGCCCATAGGCCAGTTTCGACTGGAAATGGATAAACCAGTCCTCGCCGCTCTGCGTCTGCACCCACGCACCCTGGTGGGGTCCGTTGACCAGGGTGTCGCCCTGTTCCAGCACCGTGCGGTATTCATACGGGCCATCGATGCGCTTTGAACGGAATACGGACTGCCAGCCAACCGGTACACCGCCCGCGGGTGCGAAGATGTAGTAGTAACCGTTGCGCTTGTAGAACTTCGGCCCCTCGAGGGTGCTATAGCCGGGCAACTGGTGGCCATCGATGATCACTTGCCCTTCTTCGGCAACCGCTGTTCCGTCCGGGGACATTTCGTGCAGCGTGAGTATGTTGTTTTTGCCCGAACGGCTTTTTGCCCAGGCGTGCAACAGCCAGGCCCGGCCGTCATCGTCCCAGAGCGGCGTGGGATCGATCAGGCCCTTACCCTGCAAGATGAGTAGCGGCTCACTCCAGATGCCGGTTTTGGGGTCTGCGCTTTGGATCATGTAAATACCGAAATCGGGATCGGGATAAAAGATCCAGACCTTGCCGTCGTGGTGGCGGATGTTGGGGGCCCATACGCCATTGCCGTGTTGTGGCACGGCAAACACGTCTTCAGGTACCAGTTTCCTCAAAGCGTGACCCAGCAATGTCCAGTTGACAAGGTCCCTGGAGTGCAATACCGGCAGACCCGGGGCGCTGTTAAAACTGGATGCCGTCATGTAGAAATCGCCGCCGACTGCGACGACGTCCGGGTCGGAATAGTCTGCGTACAATACGGGGTTTTTGTAGAGGCCATTGCCCAGGTCGGGCTGCCATAAAAGACCCGTTGCCACCCGTTCCTGCGCCGCGGAAGCCTTGAACGAATCGGCGTCGATTGCCTGGCCGCAGGTGGCCAAAGCGACCAATATCCAGACCCGAACCAACCCGTTAGCGATTCTGTACATCACGTAAAACAAGCGCTGAATAGACTGCTTCGTGTGAACACGTCACTACAGATTGTATCCTCGCTTGGCGAAGTTATAGGCCAGGTCGTGTGACAGTTCTTCGGCCTCGAAAAGACGCAGACGTCCTTCAGCGACCAGCGTTGCCAGGAAACGGCAGTCCATACGCCGGGCCACGTCGTGACGCGCCGGTATCGACAGGAACGCCCGCGTGTCATCGTTGAAGCCGACCGTGTTGTAAAAACCCGCGGTTTCCGTGGTTTGCTGGCGGATCCGCAACATGCCTTCAGGACTGTCGTGGAACCACCACGGTGGACCCAGCTTCAGACAGGGGTAGTGACCGGCAAGCGGCGCCAGTTCGCGCGCATAGGTCGTCTCATCCAGAGTGAACAGGATGATTTTCAACGCCGGTTCATTGCCATAGCGGTTCAGCAAGGGTTGCAGCCCGTCCAGGTAATTGGTCGCGGAAGGCACGTCGGCGCCCTTGTCGCGGCCGAATTTGGCAAACACCTGGGCGTTGATATTGCGGCGCGCACCGGAATGGATCTGCATGACCATACCGTCTTCGAGACTCATCCCCGCCATCTCGGTCAGCATCTGGGCACGGAACAACTCGGCCTCGGCGGCGGAGGCAGTGCCCGCCAGGCAACGTGCAAAGAGGGCCGCGCACTCCGCCTTGCCCAGGTCCGCAGTCGCGGCGGTGGGATGGCCGTGATCGGTGGCCGTGGCACCGAACTCACGAAAGGTTGCACGACGCGCCCGCAGGGCAGCCAGGTAGCCCTCCCAGTGACCGGTGTCTTCCCCGGTCATCTCGCCCATGCGTTCTACATTGGCCTTGAAGTCCTCGCGCGACGGGTCAACGGCATCGTCCGGGCGGAAAGTGGTGATCACGCGTTTGGCCCAGGGCGTGCCGGCCAGCGCCCGGTGATGGGGCAACCCATCCACCGCGCCTTCGGTGGTCGCAATCAATTCGATATTGAAACGATCCATCAAGGCCCGCGGCCGATAGGCATCGGTTTGCAACTCTGCCGTGATATGGTCATAAAAGGTATCGGCGGCGGCAGGTGAAAACAGTTCCGTCAGTCCAAACACCTCGTAAAAGACATGATCCATCCAGATGGACGACGGCGTGCCGCGATAAAGGTGATAGTTGGCTGCGAATACGTGCCAGATTTTCCGCATGTCGGTTTCGACCCAGCCGCCGTCGATACGCGGCACACCCAGGCTTTCCATGGCAATGCCCTGTGAATACAGCATGCGGAAAAGGTAATGATCCGGTATCAGGAGCAGGCTGGTGGCATCCCTGAAACATTTGTTTTC
>JBFZEL010000021.1:0-2937 GCA_041306925.1 Lysobacterales bacterium | reverse complement strand
CCTGGCGTCGGAGAACCGGATCATCACTGAAATGGAGGATGAATCCTGGGTTTTTGCGACCGAGGCCAGCGGCTCGGAACAGATCCCCCAATCCGAGCTGATCAATTCGATCCGCCGGTTGTATTTCGAGGATTACACCAACCAGTGGGTCGAGTTTTTGGAAGACGTGCGGATCCGGCCGTTCAGCAGCTTGCCACAGGCGGCTGAAATCCTGCAGATACTGACCAGCGACGACTCGCCGTTGCGGCTGTTCCTGGTCAATGTAGCCGCCGCAACCCGGCTCGCTCCCGAGGAAAAAGTGGTCGAAGAAGGTGATGATGGCACTTCCCTGAGGGACCGCATCTCGTCGATCTTCGAATCCAGTGAAGGCGACGGTTCGACCTTGCTCGACCCGATCCTGGTAGACCAGAGTTTTGTCAGCCTGCACAAACTTACCGAGGTTCGTGAAGGCGCCCCGTCACCGCTGGATAACCTGCTCGGTGACTTGCAGGAGTTGTACCTGTACATCGATCAGCTGGCGAGCAGTTCCAGCGACCAGTTGCTGACCGGTTTGCAAAGCCAGGCGGGAACGGCCATTACCAGGGTCAGGTTAAGGGGTGAAAGATCGCCCGAACCGGTTGGCGGATGGATCATGTTGATCGTGACCGAGAGCAACAACCTGGTAGCAGGGGGCGCCGAGGCCACCATCTCGTCGGCGTGGGCAGCCGATGTACTGCCTTTCTGCCGCCAGGCCCTGAATGGACGTTACCCGTTTGAGAGTAATTCGGACCGCGAGGTTCAGCTGCGTGATTTCGGTGTCTTTTTCATGCCGGGTGGCACGCTGGACAAGTTCTTCGATCACTACCTCGGTGAAATCGTCGACACCACTGCAGCCACGTGGAAGCTGAAACCACAGGTTGCCGGCAGCCTGAAGGTATCCGCCGCCGCGCTCAAGCAGATACAGCGCGCGAAAACCATACAGAGCGCCTTCTTCGCCGGTGGTGGCGCAACTCCGGAGATATCGTTTGAACTGCGCCCTGTGCGGATGGATCCGGTCACCACCAATTTCATGCTCAACATCAATGGCCAGTCAACCAATTACAGCCATGGTCCCTTGTTCAACCAGTCTTTTATGTGGCCGGGAGAAGCCGGCGTGAGCGAGGTGCAGATACAGTTCAGCCCGTTATCGTCCAATGGCCGGTCCGGTTTGACACTGGACGGTCCATGGGCATTTTTCCGGCTGCTGGACTCATCCGGCATGACTCCGTCTGCCACGCCGGAAAAGTTCCAGACCAAGTTCCAACTGGATGACCGTTGGGTTGAATACGAGATTCGCGCAAACAGCGCCTTTAATCCATTCAACCTGCCAGAACTGCGGGAGTTCCGCTGTCCGGAAAAGCTATGAGTGAAATCGACGGCAGCATTATTGCTCTCGGCTTTTATGGAAAGTTGCCCACCTATGGGGATTTCATCCAGAAACGCCTGCCCACGGATTTCATCAATCCGTGGCACGCGTGGTTACAGGGTGGCCTACTGGCGTGCCGCGAGCGCTATCCGGAAGGCTGGATGAAATATTACCTGAATTGTCCGGCCTGGAGTTTCGTACTGTCGGCGGGGATTTGTGGTGAGCAGGCCGTCGCTGGCGTTACCATTCCCAGCGTCGACCGCGTGGGGCGCTATTTCAACTTCACGATGGCCTCGATGCTGCCTGCCGCGGTCAGTCCGGCGGTATTTGCAGGCGGCAACAGCGATTGGCTGGAACGACTCGAGAACCTGGCCCTGTCGGTGCTTGAAGAAGAAATGGATCAGGATCGCATCGAAGACGCCATCAACCGCTTATCAGCCGAATTGAACTGGACCCCACCCGTCCACATGACCTACGACATCGGCGCAGATCATGCCAGGGTTTTGTCAACAGACTCAACGGGGGTGCTGCAGTTATTGCCGGAAATGCTGCACAAGCGGATTTCCAGTGAACATGAACGCTATGGTTTATGGTGGCACCACGGTTCATCACAAGTTAGCGCTCAACTGCTGTCTTGCGCTAGTATGCCGCCTGCCGAAGTTTACCTGGGACTTATGCTGAATCAGGATAATGCTGAAATTGAAGAAAATACAACACAACCTCCTGAAGTTGACTTCATGGATGAATTACTCGCCGATTAATGGAATGAAAATATGACGTTTAAGTCTTCTGCCACGACCCACGTTGGCATGGTACGTAAGGTAAACCAGGATTCTTTTGCAGAACGTGCGGACATCGGCGTATGGGCCGTCGCGGATGGAATGGGCGGCCACGAGGCAGGTGAAATTGCCAGCAAAACCGTGACTGACCAGATCAAGAACCTGCCTGCGAACGGAAATATCGATGAAATGCTCGATGCAGTGCAACAGAGCATCATGTCCGCCAACCTGCAGTTGACACAGCAGGCCGCCGCGTATGATTCACAGCGGGTACCGGGAAGCACCGTCGTGGGTTTGATCATCAATGGCGACCAGGGGGCGATCGTCTGGGCCGGTGACAGCCGTATCTACCGGCGCCGTGACCATGTGGTCACCCAGTTGACCCGCGATCATTCCCACGTACAGGACCTCGTCGAGCAGGGTGTCATCCTCGAAAGCGAAGCAGAGTCTCACCCGATGGCGAACGTGATCACCCGCGCGGTGGGTATCAGCGAACCGCTGGAACTTGAATCCAAGTGGATAGACGTCAGGGCGGACGACCAATTCCTGTTGTGTTCAGACGGTCTGAGCCGCCTCGTTAACAACGAGGAGTTGGCGACGATGATGGACAACAGGGACAGCGGGGAAGTGACCCGTTCCCTTTTGCATACGGCCCTGGTCAGGGGCGCCCGTGACAATGTCACGCTGATATGCGTCAAGAATTGCCCTGACTCTGACGATATCAAAAAGGATGACGAAATAACGGTCGTTCAGAATGCAATCTCGATGGACGAT
>JBFZEL010000020.1:0-2488 GCA_041306925.1 Lysobacterales bacterium | reverse complement strand
GGGCGGGCTCGGTGGTCGACGTTGAAGTCGTCACCGGGGTACGGGAAGGAGTATTCCGTGTGCCAGCTAGTGCCGTGCGCAAAACGCAGTTTGGCGCCTCGATGTATTTGCTGACCAAAGCCGAGGCGGGCGCGGCAGCGCCCTACCGCGCTGTGCGCAGGGAGGTAACGGTCGGCGGTGTCGAGGGCAGTGAGGTCGTGGTGATTGCGGGGCTCGCAGCCGGTGAGCAGGTCGCCGCCATCGGCGCATTCAAACTGCAGGATGGCTTGCTGGTTAATGTGGTCGATCAATCACCCGAACAGGAGCAGTAGTGTCGGCCACACGCTGAGGTGATGCATTGAAAAATCCGCTGGGCAAACCGAACGCCTTGGACATCTTCGTTCAGCGTCCCCTTCTGGCCGTGGTCATTTCACTGGCCCTCGTGCTGCTTGGCCTGCGCGCCGCGGTGGAAATGCCTGTGCTCGAGTTCCCGGAAATCGAAAGCGCCTCCCTGATCATCACCACGCCGTATGTGGGCGCTTCAGCCTTGACGGTACAGGGGTTTGTGACCGACCCGATTGAGCGCGCTGCTGCCACGATTCCCGGCGTCGACTATGTCGATTCGACCACAACCGCCGGTTTAAGCACAGTCAAAGTATGGTTGAAACTCAATGAGAACAGCACCCTGGCCCTGGCGGAACTCACTGCGCGCCTAAGCCAGATCCGTTTCGAACTTCCTGCAGGCGCTGAGGATCCAGCCATAGAAGTCGAGCGGACCGATGCGTCGAACGCGATCTTCTATCTGGATGTTAACTTGGCCGGTCGTTCGGTGGCCGAGGTCACCGACTATATGACGCGCTATGTGGTGCCCGTGATGTCGGCCATTCCCGGCGTACAGCGCGTACCCCTCATAGGCGGCAGGGCGCCCGCCATGCGCATATGGCTTGACCCTGCAAAGCTGAATTACTACAACGTCAGCGCCCAGCAGGTGCGTCAGGCGCTGGCCAGCAACAATGTTATCGCGCCGATCGGGCGAACCGAGAATGCCCAGCAGCGCATGGACCTGCAAACCAGCGCCACGCTGCAGAGTCAGCAGGATTTCGAGAACCTGGTGGTCAAGAATGTGAATGGCGCAATCGTGCGTATCGGCGATGTCGCTCGCGTGGAACTGGGCGAAGTGGAGGGCGATGAGATCACGCGGTTGAGCCAGCGCGATACCATTTTTCTCGCCATATACGGCCTGCCGGGCGCCAATGAGCTGGAAATCGGCAACCATCTGTACGATGTTCTGGATGAGATCAATGCGACGCTGCCCGATGGCATGGAAATAACCGTGGGGTACGACGGCACCCTGTACATGCGGGACGCGCTGAAGGAAATTTTCATCACGTTGGCTGAAACCGTGCTGCTGGTTGGCATCGTCGTGTTGCTGTTCATGGGGTCGCTGCGCACTGCACTGGTGCCGCTGGTGACCATACCCATCTCGCTGCTCGGCGCGATGGCGACGATATACGCGATGGGCTTTTCGTTCAACCTGCTGACGGTGCTGGCAATCGTGCTGTCTGTAGGTCTGGTCGTGGACGACGCCATCGTGGTCGTCGAAAACGTGGCGCGCTTGATGCGCGAAGGGATGAGCCGGCGCCAGGCGGCGCTGGCCAGCTCCAGGCAACTGTTAACCCCAATTATCGGCATGACAATCACGCTGGCCGCCGTGTATTTACCAGTCGGGTTTCTGTCAGGCCTGACCGGTGTCCTGATCAAGGAGTTCGCATTCACGCTGGCTGTAGCAGTTCTGATCTCCGGCGTCGTCGCACTGACCCTGTCACCAATCATGAGCGCCTATGCCAGCCCGCCGCGCGGCCAGGAGGGCCGCATGACGGCCTGGGTCAACACCCGATTCGACTGGCTGCGCCAGCGCTATGAACGCATGCTGACCAGCAGTCTCGGCTGGACGCCACAGATTCTAGGCTTCGGCCTGTTCTTTTCAGCACTGGCTGTACCGTTCTTGCTGATGTCACAGCAAGAGCTCGCACCCATCGAGGACGAGAGCTCGATCTTTGTCATCTCAGAGGCACCGCCGGAGGCCTCGCTGGCGTATACCCATCACCACATGCGCGATGTAGTGAACGTGATGAACAACCTGCCGGGCGCGACCTTTATGTGGCAAGTGCTCAGTCCCAATGGCGCGTTTGGCGGCCAGGATTTCGTAGATCCGAGTAAGCGCGACGAGACGCCGATGGACATGCTGCAATCTACCTTCGGCAAGCTGGCTAAGATCCCGGGCTTAAGCGCGTTCCCCAACCTGTTTCCGCCATTACCCAGTGCGGGCCAATTCGCGGTTGAACTGGTAGTCACAGCGCCCGCAACGGTGGAGGAGATGGAGCCGTATGCACAGAAGTTGCTGGAAGCGGCGTACGCCTCCAATCTATTCCTTTTCGCAGACACGGACCTCAAGCTGGATTTTCCTCAGACCCATTTTGAGCTCGATCGTGATCGCATCGCCGACCTT
>JBFZEL010000019.1:0-4074 GCA_041306925.1 Lysobacterales bacterium | reverse complement strand
CAGCCAGTTTGGGAAAATCCTTTTTGTGATCCTCGAGACCCGTATGCATGGAGCCCATCAGAACGCGGTTCCTCAGCGTGGTAAAGCCCAGCTCCAGGGGCGCCAAGAGGTGGGGGAAAAGGGCTTTACCGGGCATCGCAGCACTCCTCAAAAAATTGACCGAGCAATTGGTGGACTTTGGTCATCGCAAGGGCAAGCGTGGCCTCAATGGCGGCCATGGTCACGGCTTCCTGTTCCAGCCCCGCTGCGCGGTTGGCCGTGACGCACAGACTGGCGTAATCCAGCCCGGCTTCCCGCGCCAGCGCTGCTTCGGGCATGGATGTCATGCCGACCACGTCACAACCATCCTGTCTGAGCCTTTTGATCTCAGCGGCAGTTTCAAGTCTTGGTCCCTGGCAGACGCCGACACAGCCACCGTCGATCACCTCGATTGCCGCGTTGGCGGCGGCCCGGCGTAACGCCGCGCGCAACGGGCCGTCAAACGGCCGTGCAAATTCAATGTGCGATAAATCGTCCCCGGCGGTCATACTGAAAGTGTGCACCCTGCCCCAGGTGTAATCAATCACCTGATCCGGCAGACACAGGCTGCCCGGCGGATACGCGTCGCCAATGCCACCCACCGCGTTGACGGCAACAATGCCCTCGACAGCCAGTTGCCTGAAAGCATGGATATTGGCCCGGTAGTTGACGGCGTGTGGCGGGATCTGGTGTCGTTCGCCATGCCGCGGCAGAAAAAACACCTGTACGTCACCCACACGGTATTCAGCCAGCGCGGCCGATGGCTGGCCGTAGACGCTGTCGATGGCGTGCGCCCGGAGCGGTGCGCCAAATTGGTCAAGACCCGTGCCGCCGATCAGACCCACACGCCGCATCAGTCGTCTCCCAGCACCAGTATTTCATCCAGGTGACGCCATTCCTCGTAAGCGTCCATACCACATCCAAAGACATACACATCCGGCACATCGAGTCCAACAAAATCGACATAATCGCGTGGCAGGCCACGGTCATGCGCCTTGCGCACGAGCACGGCCATCCTGACCGATGCGGCCTTGCGCTTTTCGACCGAACCCTTGATCGACGCCAGCGTGTTGCCCTCGTCGAATATGTCGTCGATGATCAGGACATGCCGATCCTCGAGATTCAGACGCGGCGGCACCCGGTATTCCAGTTCCGCGCCGTACAGGCCGCCGCGATATCGGGTTGCGTGTACGAAATCCATCTGCACCGGCATTTTCAGCCTGGTAATCAGCCACGCTGCCGGGATGATTGCACCGGTCAGTACCGAGATGACGACCAGCGGTGTATCAGCGTAAAAACGGTTGATTTCATCCGCCATCTTCTGCACCGCGGCCTGGACCTCTTCACGTTTGAAAAGCACCCGTGATTTTTCCAGCAAGGCCCGCGGATCCGGTTTGTTGCTCATACCCATTTTGCATGCTCCAATTCCAGTTGTGTTATGGTTTTTTTCCATTGCCGCCATTCGCTGACGCTTTCAATTTCTTCGCGTGTCGCCGCCAGGCGGCCCTTGAGCCGTTTCAGCGCCGTGTCCGCATCGGCCAGCACCAGTTCAGTTTGCGCCATTAGCTGCCGCACATCCTGCGGGTCACAGACCAATACCGCGTCACAGCCCGCGAGCAACGAATCGCGGACCCGTTCCAGCAGGCCGCCTGCGACCTTTGCGGCATACATGCCGAGGTCGTCGGAAAACACCGTACCCCGGAATTCCAGTTTCCCACGCAACACGCTCTGAATCCAGAAAGGCGAATAACCCGCGGGTCTTGCATCCACTGCCGGATACAGGACGTGCGCCATCATCATCGCATCCAGTTTTCCGCCAAGCGCCGCAAACGGTTTCAGATCGGCGGCCTCTATCAGTGCAAAACTGCGCGGGTCCCTGACGTCATCGGTGTGTGAATCCGCCTCGACCGAACCATGACCCGGGAAATGCTTGCCGGTCGCGACCATGCCGGCGTCATGCATGCCACCGATGTAGGCTTCGGCAAGTGCGATGATAACCTCCGGCTCCGCCGCGAAAGCCCGCTCACCGATCACCACGCTGCGGTCACCCAGATCCAGCACCGGGGCAAAGCTCAGGTCGACGCCACAGAGCAGTAACTCGGTGGCCATGACACGTCCGTGCCGGTAGGCGAAGTCCAGTGCATTGGCGGCGGATTCACGATACATCCTGCCCAGCACCGCCAGCGGCGGCAGCCTCGTGAAGCCATCCCGGAACCTTTGCACCCGTCCGCCTTCGTGGTCGACGCAGATCAGCAAATCGCGACCGGCATGCTGCGCAATCGCTGCGGTCAGCTCCGCCAGTTGCGCAAGATCACGAAAATTGCGGGTAAACAACACCACGCCGCCGACGGCCGGGTGGGCCAGCCAGGCGCATTCTTCGGCACTGACGCCGGTGCCGCCCAGGCCGATCAATAACGGCCCCAGCGGCCGCTGGGTAACAGCTTGCGGAGAATTCGTGTGCGTGACGGGACTCATGGCGGGGCTCCATCGGTGGTCCGCTCAAACAGCGCGATAGCCTCGCTGTGGCGGGTATGCGGAAACATATTCATGACACCTGCTCCCAGCAGTCTGAAAGCGTGCTGCCTGACGAGCACGCCGGCGTCCCTGGCCAGCGTTTCGGGGTTGCACGAAATATACAGCACGCGGGTGACCCCGCTGGCAGCAATCCACGGCAGTAACTCGAGCGCACCCGAGCGCGGCGGGTCCAACAGCAATTTATTGTGGCCGACTGCCGGCCAGGGTGGCGCAGCGCCTGGCGCGTAAAGGTCTGCGACGTGAAACTCGACATTGGCCAGGCCGTTGCGTTGCGCATTGTCGCGGGCGCGTTCGACCATCCCGGCCGACCCCTCCAGACCCGTCACCCGTCCGGCTGCACACGCCAGCGGCAGGGTGAAGTTGCCCATCCCGCAAAACAGGTCAAGGATGTGGTCTTCGGCCCGGGGTTCCAGCAATTCGAGCGCACGCATGACCATCTGCTGGTTCAACACGCCATTGACCTGGACAAAATCGAGCGGCCCAAAGCGGAAATGCAAATCCAGTGGCTGCAACGCGTACTCCAGCTGAAAACCGGCGGGTTCCAGTAAGCTGACGCTATCCGGTCCGGCCGGCTGCAGGTAAATCCCAAGACCGGTTGCACGCGCGAATTCCCCAAGGCGATCGGTATCTCCGTCTGACAACGTCTCGAGATGGCGGATGATCAGTGCACAGCGTTCGTCACCACAGGCCACCTCGATCTGCGGAATGCTGGCGCGGGCATCGAGTGTGCCGAGCAAACGGGATAACCCGGGCAGGGCGTGGGCGATCAAGGGATGCAGGATGTGGCATTCATGCATATCCGCCACGTAGCGGGCGTTGCGTTCACGAAAACCGATCAGCACCCTTTGCTTGGCAGGCACATCGCGCACTGAAAGCCTGGCCTTGCGGCGATAGTTCCAGTGGGGCGCGTCCAGGGGTGCGTACAGTTGCTCCGGTTCGACACCACCGGCCGCGCGCAGCGCTTGCAACAGGGCCGTTTGTTTTCTTTCCAGCTGGGCATCCATCGCCATGTGCTGCAGACTGCAGCCACCGCAGATTCCAAACACGGGGCATCGGGGCGCTACGCGGTCCTTGCATGCCTGCAGGACTTCCAGGGTCTCGGCCCTGCCCCTGTTACTGCGGCCCACGAGGTTGCGTGCAAGGATTTTTTCACCCGGCAAGGCGTCGAAGACGCTCAATTTCTTGTCTGCGAGCAGCGCCACACCCAGGCCCTTCGCATCCAGCCTGCTGATGTCCACCTCAAACGGCTGCACGGATGGTTGCTTACGACTACGCCCCATTATCCGGGTATCCCGCTTCGATCAGTCATTGGCACTTTCTTGAAATGCATTTTTGTATTTTAAAGTCACTTCATCAGGGCCAGCATCTCAGCGACGGCGCTGTGCAGTCCGGTAAACAGCGCTTGGGCGACGATCGAGTGACCGATATTGAGTTCCACCAATTGCGGGATTGCGACGATGGGTTTCACATTCTGATAATGCAATCCGTGTCCTGCATTGATTTGCAGACCGAGCGAGACAC
>JBFZEL010000018.1:0-14488 GCA_041306925.1 Lysobacterales bacterium | reverse complement strand
GTTGCCGTGGCAATGAATTTAACCCTGGAGCCTTGCAGGAGCTCCTTGCTGCAAATGGTGCGGGTCCTGGTGATCAGAGCATCGGCGTCTTTGACAATAGCCGCAGTGGTCAAATTACCGGGCAGGTAGACCACTTCCGCATGACGCTCAAGGACCCCGCTTATGTAGGGAATCTCGTTGTCGATGATGAATTTCATGCCGGCATGAGCGGATGACAATCCGCCAGGTATTCAAACCGGTCCCTGCAGGTCAAGCGAGCAAGGGCGGGGCCCGAAATATAAAGCATTACCTCTCCATCAGGCATCGTGTTGTAAACCTCTTTCAGGATTGAGCAAGCTTTTGGCCATTGTCTGATTGTAAATAAAATATCCATATTCATGCACAACCGCATTCGATATAAATTTTGACCGGCGTGGTTTCATCAGCATAATGGGAACATCCACGGGCTGATCAGGAGCAAAGACATGGACTTTATCTCGGCGGCGACGCTGCTCTTCCTGGTGATGGATCCGCTGGGGAATATTCCGGTTTTTCTGTCGGTCCTTGACAAGGTAGCGCCCGAGCGCCGCACAAGGGTGCTGGTCCGCGAGTTGTTGCTGGCGCTGGTCGTGCTGGTGGCTTTTCTGTATGCGGGTGAGATGGTGCTCGGCTTCCTGGGTCTGAGCGAGCATTCGATCCGCATTGCCGGCGGCATCATTCTGTTCATCATCGCTTTGAAGATGGTTTTTCCGGTGGCCCGCGCGGCGCACGCCGAGGATGAAATTCAAGGCGAGCCCCTGCTCGTGCCGCTGGCCATTCCGATGGTGGCGGGGCCATCGACCATGGCCGTTATCATGCTGCTGTCCACCAACGAACCCGGCAGGATGACCGACTGGTTGCTGGCACTGCTGGCCGCCTGGTTGATTTCCTCGGTCATCCTGATATCCGCGACCGCCCTGAAACGGTTCCTCGGGCAGCGCGGCCTGATTGCGATCGAACGTCTGATGGGCATGCTTCTGATCGCCCTGGCCGTGCAGATGTTGCTGCAGGGCATTTCCGCCTACATGGCTGAGCTGCCGTGAGCGTGAGATGGGGTACGGCCGTGAAATCGGGAACGGGTAAAAATCGCCGCAGGATTCGATCAGGGCCCCGGTGCGGGGTGATGGACTGGGTCCGAGCCACATCAGACTCTTTCTTGGAGCCTCAGCCAACCCACCACGACATAAGCCGCGCCTACAATTTCATTGGAATGCCGCGCGGAACCGATAGCAGCCACTTGTTCGGGCGACTGGCCGATTCTCTGCTTGCCCATCATCATTTGCATTGCGCATTTTTATTAAATATAATTTACATTATCTAATTTATAGTGATTTATATTTTACAAATGTCTTCAAAAACTCAAATTAACATCTCCCGTCATGCCCGCCGATCTGTGGAGACTTTGGGGGCAATGATCGTTGCTGCCCGAAAAGAACGGCGCATGAGCCAGGCAGAATTGGCCCGCCGACTAGGTGTCAGCAGGCCGACGGTACATGCCATCGAAATCGGCAACCCGTCGGTCTCCATAGGCAGCGTATTTGAAGCCGCAACCATAGTCGGCATCCCGCTGCTGGCGGATGACCCCCGCGAACTGGACCAGGTCGCCCGGAGCATTGCCGCAATCAACCGTGTCCTGCCCAGGCGCGCTCGCCGCAAGCAACGTGAGGTGAACGATGACTTCTGAGCGCATGACAAAAACGGGCGCGCAGGAGGCCTATGTGTGGATCTGGCTCCCCGGCGCCACGGAACCGGTGGTCGCCGGACGGTTGTACGACGGTGGTGAGAGCCCCCAGCGATACTATTTCACCTACGGCAGAAGCTACCTGGAGCGTAAGGACTCTATTCCGCTGTCGCCCTATGAGTTACCGCTGGAGTCGGGTGAGCAGGAACCTTTCGGCATGGGAATCATGCCGTCTTGCCTGCGGGATGGCGGGCCGGATGCCTGGGGACAAAAAGTGCTGATCAGCCGGTATGGAGAACACCGGCTCTCCATTCTGGATTACTTCCTGCTATCCGGCAGCGACCGAATAGGGGCCCTGGATTTCCAGGCCTCGAGCTCGGACTACGAGCCTCGTGGCAAAAGCGCCGTGGCATTGGACGACCTGCTCCGTGCCGCTGAACTGGTGGAAATGCGCCAACCCTTGCCGCCCGAGCTGGATATTGCCCTGCTTCACGGCTCGTCGGTGGGTGGCGCACGACCCAAGGCTTTGATCGACGATGATCATCGCCGATACATCGCCAAGTTCAGCACTTCCACCGACACACATGACGTGGTCAAGGCGGAGTTCATCGCCATGCGACTGGCCGGGCTTTGCGGACTTGATGTAGCGCCCGTGGACCTGACCCGGTCCATGGGCAGGGATGTTCTGTTGGTGGAGCGATTTGACCGCCTGGAGACCGGCAGCACAACAGGCAGGCGGCACATGCTCAGCGGCCTCAGCCTGCTGCAGCTTGACGAAATGGAGGCCAGGCACGCCAGTTACCTTGAGCTCGCAGACCGGATACGCCAGCGCTTCGACAATCACGAGGCAGCATTGCGCGAATTGTTCGCCCGGCTGTGCTTCAACATACTGGTGGGCAATACCGACGACCATGCCCGCAACCACTCGGCGTTCTGGAACGGGCAGGCCCTGGAACTCACGCCGGCCTACGACATTTGCCCACAACCGCGCGCGGGCGGCGAGGCGAGCCAGGCCATGGACATCGAGGGCAAGCGCGGAAGGCTCAGCACGCTGGATAATGCGCGTTCGGTTAGCGAGCGGTTCACCGTGTCCCGGGAGCAGGCCACAGAGATCGCCGAAGAACAGCTTGAGACCATCAGGCAAAACTGGGATTCAGTGTGCCGGGATGCTGGGCTTGCCGCGGGTGAAAAACAACGGCTTTGGCAAGGCGCGATATTGAATCCATTTTGTTTCGAAGGTTGGCAGGGTTCAGGGTAATGGGTCACAGTGCGCCGCTCTGTGCCTTTACACTCAAAAGCCGGAACGTCATCGAGGAAAGCCGAGTAAACCCACGACCTATTGCTCCGTCCCCGTTATCCCTAGCGCTGGACCCGCCCGGAGGCATCGCCGCCCATCAGTTTTTTAACCTCGGCTACCGAAACCCGGTTGAAGTCACCGGCAATCGAATGTTTCAGGCAACTGGCGGCCACTGCAAAATTCAGTGAGTCATTGCGGTCTTTGTATGCATGCAGACCATAGATCAGGCCCGAGGCAAAACTGTCACCGCCGCCCACGCGGTCGATGATGTCTTTGATCTCGTAATGCCTGGAATGGTAAAAGCCGGTCTTGTCACGCATGCAGGCCGACCAGCCATTGATGTCCGCGCTTCTTGATTCACGCAGGGTAATGGCGATGGTAGACATGTTTGGAAACACTTCCAAAACCTTGCTGCTCAGCGCTTCGTACTTGGCGAGTTCGAGTTCACCACTTTCAACATGCACGCCCGCCGAAATACCAAGTGACTTCTGGCAGTCCTCTTCATTGGCGATACCGACGTCGACGTATTTCACCAGTTCGTTCATGACCTCGGGCGCGGATTTGCCGTATTTCCATAATTGGCCACGAAAATTGAAATCACAGGATACCGTGACGCCGCGCTGTTTCGCGGCCTTGACCGACTCGATACTGAGGTCGGCGGCGGACTGGCTCAACGCGGGTGTGATACCGGTAATGTGAAACCAGCCGGCGTCCCTGAAGACATCGTCCCAGTCAAAATCACCGGGCCCGCACTCGCAGATCGACGAGGCGGCGCGGTCGTAGACCACCTTGGATGCGCGCTGGTTGGCGCCGGTTTCGAGGTAATAAATACCGACACGGTCACCCGAGCGGCGGATCTTGCTCGTATCCACACCAAAACTGCGCAGGTCACGGATGGCAGCCTCACCGATATCGTTTTTCGGCAGCGCGCTGACAAAAACGGCATCCAGGCCAAAGTTGGCCAGCGCCACGGCGACATTGGCCTCGCCACCGCCAAAGGTTGCCTCAAAGGCCGGTGACTGGAAAAAACGCTCATGACCGCGTGTCTTGAGACGTAGCATGATTTCACCAAAAGAAACGTATTTGGACATGCTTAACCCCTGGCTTTTTTAGCAACGGCGACTGCTTCGGCCGCCAGATCCGTAATGATTTGATAGTTACCCTCAGCAATGGCCGACGCGGGTGTCAGCCAACTGCCACCACAGGCGAGAACGTTGGCCAAGGCAAGGTAATCGGCAAGATTGCCGGCCGATACACCACCGGTCGGCATGAATTTCACGTCCCTGAAAACCGAGCCCAGCGCCTTGAGCATCGCGGGCCCGCCCGCCAGCGAGGCCGGGAAGAACTTGAGGGAACGTAGACCCATGTTCCAGGCATTCTGCGCTTCGGAAGCCGTGGCCACTCCGGGGAATATCGGCAAGCGTGCCGATTTTGCAAATTCAACCACCGGCGCATAAAGACCGGGAGATACGATGAACTGGGCGCCCGCGAAAACCACCTCGGCGGCCTGGCGTTCGGAGAGCACGGTACCCGCGCCGACGATGGCCCCGGGCACGGCCCTGACGACCTCAGCGAGACATTCGACGGCGGCGCTGGTGCGCAGCACCACCTCGATAACGCTCAGACCGCCGGCCACCAGTGCCTGCGTGGTTTTGATCGCGGTGTCCGGATCATCGGGCACCACCAGCGGCACCACCGGCGCCACCGCCAGTCTTCTCAGCAGATCATCATTGACGTTCAATTTGTGTTGCATCCCTAATCAAGTGGAATCCAAGGGTGGGTTTCTAAGGCCACGGGGCACATTAACAGACGTTACCTGCCCCGTCCCCAATTATCCGATCGGCGCATACCCGGCAGTTTTGCATACTCAGGCGCCGGTTAACAATGGCAACATCAGCGAGGCCGTGCCAAGCAACAGGAAAAACCCGCACATGTCGGTGATCGTGGTCAGGATGGGCCCCGACGCAACCGCC
Source organism: Lysobacterales bacterium (assembly GCA_041306925.1). Classification (GTDB taxonomy): domain Bacteria; phylum Pseudomonadota; class Gammaproteobacteria; order Xanthomonadales; family SZUA-36; genus SZUA-36. The sequence continues at coordinate 9,519 of JBFZEL010000018.1, read as the reverse complement.
GGATCGACCCCCAAGGCCTTCAGCACGATGGGTACCGTTCCGCCAATGGAGACGGCCAGCAACGTGTTCACGGCCAGCGCCAGGCCCACCACCAGGCCGAGCCAGCCATTGCCCTGCCAGACCCAGGCGATTACCGCGATCAACACACCCAGTGCGATGCCATTGATGACCCCGACCACCGCCTCCTTGCGCCACACATAAAACAGGTCGGACCTGCGGATGATGCCCAGCGACAGTTCGCGCATGCTGACCGCGACCGCCTGGTTACCGGAACAACCGCTCATGTCCGAGATAATCGGTAAAAAGACCGCGAGGATGATCATGGCGCTCAGGACATCCTGGAACTGGGCGATGACACTCGCGGCGATCAGGTTCAGAACGATGTTGACCGACAGCCAGGACAGGCGGCGGCCCGAGCGGATAGAGGTTGGCATGGAGCGCAGTTCTTCACCGCCAACGATACCCTGGGATTTGAGGTGATCGGCATCGGCACGTTCGGCCACCGCATCGTATACCGCGCGCCGCCGCACCACGCCCAGGATCCGGTTGTTGTCATCCACCACCGGCACCGTCGAAAGGTTGTTCTCGTCGAAGAAATTTTCCAGTTCATCGAGTTTTGTCGTGTCCTTGACAGACATCGCAGGCTGCAGAATATCAGCCAGGCGTGCTTCCGGCGGCGCGACGAAAATATCCAGTATCCGCGCCATGCCCAGCAGTTCCGCGCCACGGCCAGTCACGTAGATGGAGAGCACGTGGTTCAGCTCGTACTCTTCCTCGCGGCTCGCCAGTTCCCTGAGCACCGATGCCGCACGGTACATCTGCGGGAAACTGAAATATTCCTTCATCATCAAACCGCCTGCGACGTCATCGTCATAGGCCATCAACTGACGCGCCTCGATGACATCCCCGTCATCCATGTGACGCAAAATCTCCTCGAGTTCGTCGGCATCCAATTCGGACAACACGTCCGCCTGCTCATCGCTGGCCATCTCGCTGACAATCGACGCGGCCACTTCGGGATTCAATTCACCCAGCAGGTCGCCCGCGGACTCGTCGGGTATGAACTCGAATACTTCGGCTGCCGACTCGGGGGTCAGCCTGGCAAGGATTTGCTGCTGCTCCTCGAGTTCAAGACGCATCAAGGCGCGCAGGGTTTCCTCACCGCTCAGGGCGCCGAGATACTCGTTGAGGCCGGTCGAATCGTCTTGCGCGAGGTGCTCACGCAAAACTTCCCAGGTGTTTCTTTCTTTAGCCTGCATTGGCTTCACCTCGAGTCTTCGCATTTGGATTTATGCTAATTTGACGCCAATCATAACCGACCCCGAATTCGCCAGTGAGCAAATTTAACGGACGCCGGCAGGCCGGACCCGACACCATGGTTTGTGACACCCATTCAATTCATGAGGACACAAAGGCTGGCAGAAACCGGTCAAGCCAGAGGCAGAAACAAAATGCAATCGTCTTCAACCGCCCGAAAGCCCAGTTGCCTGTAAAAAGCGATGGCGGCTGTGTTGTTCCGCTGGACCGTGAGCTTGCAATAACGCGCACCCCAGTTGCGGGTATGGTCGTAGACTGCCTGCATCAATTTCGCGCCGAGACCGGAACCTCGCAGGCCGGCTGAAACGTAAAGGTCCTGGACGTATACGCCGGGCTTGCCCAGCCAGCTGGAGAACTCGCGGAAAAACAGCACCAGGCCGACCGCTTCGGCGCCGCGCCATGCAAGCAGGGCTTCGAAACAGGGCGATTCCGAAAAACCGAATTTCCTCAGATCAGCGACTGTACGCTTGACCTTTGAGGTCGCACCCAGGGTCTTTTCCAGGTCGCTGAGCAGGCCGTGAATAACCGTTACATCCGCAAGCGTCGCCTGGCGGATACTGATTTCGTTCATACGCGCTCCTTGTTCCTGACAGTGCGGCTTGTCAATGGCCGTGGTTATTATTCTTATGGGTTATATAAATCTAGTCAATAATAGATATTTTCTATGGTTACATTTTGCCGGTTCATCATGGCATGATGTGCTGGCCGGGCGTCATTGTCTTGGCGCATTTACGAGCATTGCATGTTTTTTGATAAGGACCCGACCCATGTTGAATTTACGTTATCTCTGCCCGCTGCTGTTGTTTTCCGGCCTCGCTTTGGCCGACACGGAGTCAGCAAAAATCAAGGCCGTTGCAAGCATCGACAACCAGTCCGGTCAGCTGATCGAACTCAGTGACCAGGTCTGGGCCTTTGCGGAAACCGCCCTGCGGGAATACCGCTCCGCCGCGCTGCTGGCCGATTATGCAGAGGCGCAGGGCTTCACCGTGACCCGCGGGGTCGCAGGATTACCGACCGCGTTCACCGCCCGCTTCGGCTCCGGCAAACCGGTTATCGGCATCATGGGTGAGTACGATGCGCTGCCGGGTATTTCGCAAAAGGCCACGGCCGTCAAGGAACCGCTCGTACAAGGCGCCGCCGGCCACGGTTGCGGGCACAACCTGTTCGGCGCGGCCAGCCTCGGCGCCGCCGTGGCGATCAAACAGCTGATCGAAGAGGGTAGCCTTGAAGGGACCGTCGTGTTCTTTGGCACGCCTGCCGAGGAATCCGTGGGCGGCAAGGTGTACATGGTGCGTGCAGGCCTGTTTGACGATGTCGATATCGCCCTCGCCTGGCATCCCAGCAACAAGACTGTCGCCGACACCGGCAGCACCCAGTCGATGGCCGAAATCCGGATCGCGTACGAGGGCCGCGCCGCGCATGCCGCCTACGACCCGTGGAATGGCCGCAGCGCCGTGGATGCGGTCGAGATGACCACTTTTGCCATCAACCAGATGCGTGAGCACGTGCAACCCACGGTGCGTATGCACTACGTCATCACCGGTGGCGGCGATGTACCCAACGTGATACCGGAGCACGCCAGTCTTTGGTTGTGGCTGCGTGATTCAAGCCACGATGGTGTTCACGGGTTGATAGAACGGGCCAGGAAGATCGTTGAGGGCGTCGCCATCGCGACCGAAACCTCCGGGGAATTCAAGGTAACCGCCGGTTCCTATGAACTGTTGCCCAACATGGTGGGGGCACGACTGATCCAGCGCAATTTCGAACGTCTGGGACCGCTGGCATTCGATGAAAACGAGCTCGCATTTGCCCGGGAAATACAAAAAGCCACCGGCAAACCCGAGGTCGGCATGCATACGAAGCCGGAGCCTTTGGATGAAGATCCGGGTGAACCCGAAGGCGGTTCCACCGACGTCGCCGATGTCAGCTGGGTGGTTCCGACCCTGCATCTTTCGGTGGCCACTGCGCCCGCGGACACACCCTGGCACGCCTGGCCGGTGGTGGCTACCGGCGGTATGTCCATCGGTCACAAGGGTATGGTGTACGCCGCCAAGAGCCTAGCCACCACGATGGTTGACCTTTACCAGGACGCGGATACGCGCGCGGCCATCCGCGCGGAGTGGCTGGAGGACAAGGGCGGGCGTATCTACGCGAGCTTCCTGGCGGACGGTGAGCCGCCAATACCGCAGCAATAATTTAAGGGGTCTGCCGTGACCGGGCGCTTTCTGATTACCGTGTTGTTGTCGGCCTGCGCCTTGTCGGCCCACGCGCAACGCGCCCGCGACCTGGGCATTCCCTTCGAGGGCACGCCCGGACCGCTCAATGCCATCACCGACGTCGCCGGCGTAACCGTGGGCCACACCACGCTGATCAGCGACAGCGCCGATGGCCACGCCATACGTACCGGCGTCACCGCCATCCTGCCACGCGGCAGGGACAGCCTGATGAATCCGGTGATGGCCGCGACCTTTGCCCTCAATGGCAACGGCGAGATGACCGGCAGCGCCTGGGTGGAGGAATCCGGTCTGCTGGAAGGTCCGGTGATGCTGACCAACACCCACAGCGTGGGCATCGTGCGTGATGCCACCATCGCCTGGCGTATCCGCGCTGCCCCACCCGACGCCAGCGGTTACACCTGGTCACTGCCGCTGGTGGCCGAGACCTGGGATGGCCACCTCAACGATATCAATGGCTTTCACGTGAAGGCCCAACACGCCGAAGCGGCGCTGGAAAACGCAGCCGGCGGGGCCGTAGCCGAGGGCAACGTCGGCGGCGGCACCGGCATGGTCTGCCACGAATACAAGTGCGGTATCGGCACCTCCTCGCGCGTCGTCAGCGTGCTGGGTAAAACCTACACGGCCGGCGTGCTGGTGCAGGCCAATTATGGCTTGCGTGACGACCTGAGAATTGCAGGGGCGCCGGTAGGCCGGCACCTGCGTGAAGACCGTGTCTACACCGAGGATGATCCGCAAGCCAAGGAGACCGGCTCCATTATTATCGTAGTGGCAATCGATGCACCCCTGCTTCCGCATCAGCTCGAGCGTATCGTAAAACGTGCCGGCCTCGGCCTGGGGCGCATGGGCGCGATAGCCTCCAATGGCTCGGGTGATATTTTCGTGGCCTTTGGCACCGGCAACCCGGCCAGCCAGACCGGTCTTCAACAAATGCAGATGCTGGGTAATGAACAGATGGATCCGTTGTTCGGCGGCGTGGTGCAGGCCACCGAGGAAGCCATCGTCAACGCCATGATCGCCGCCCGCGACATGACCGGTGAAGGCGGCCGTTATGCCAAGGCCATCGACCACCGGCAGTTGCTGCGTTGGCTGAAACACTCTAAAAGACAAGAGGCCAGGTCCAATTAGTGCCATGCCCGTGATTGCACCAGCCCCGCTTAAGCGACAGGCGTGAGATTCCCACTATGCAAATAATCCCGAGACCCGATGAAAATGTATCCGGCCCCAAAAAACCGGCGCGAAAAAACCCGGTATGTCCATCTGCCTGCTTGGCGCCATCGTTGGCCCGGTGGGTCCGGTCATGTAAACCCTGGTGCTCCAGGTAGCGGCCAACGCGGTGGGCGATCGTGTGCGTCAGTTGGCGAGAAATCAGGCCAGTCATCAGCGACGGAAGGGCTCGCCCCCGGTGTTGCTGCGCTCTTTGCTTGCACTTACAGTTTCCTTAAGACGGACACTCCAAACGATGTCCGGTGGCCCACCAATGGAATTTGCTCTCGCACTGGTCAGGGACCGATCTGAGCTATCTCAGCTGATCGTTCCCTTCCCTTTTTTCCGTGGCTTCAGAACCTTGTGACGGCACGGAGCCCGGGAAGGATAGCGGTGTCTTCTCCTAGAGAAGGATTGATAACCTGCAAGTCCACACCCACAGTGAGCCACGGTGCCACTGCGAAGTTGTAAAAAATTTCCATCCCCTGTTCGTCTCTGATCGTCAGAACATCCGAAAGGGAATCCTGCAAATCCCGGCTCGGGGCATCGTAATAATAACCGACTCCCCAGTTGTCCCGGCTCCGGCCCGGAATCAATCCAGTGCCGCCTATGCCCACGAGGGCCGACCAGTATAGCCGGCTGGGGTTGCCGTCCGAGATGCCGAACTGGCCAAAGAGCCCGAAACCCTCCTTGGAATTTTCGCTCACCTGATAAAGATATTGGTCGAACGAATAGGCGAAGTAGTAATTATCATTCTTGATGTCAGGGTAATCTGGAGGAAACGGTGGAAGGAAGTTGTCGCCGACGTCGTTCAGGTCGGCGCCTGGCTCGGTACTGTACAGGGCGACAAATCCTTGATGTCCGCTGAGACCACCGATGGTGACGGGGAAATCAACGCTCCCGCGGATCGTGACTCCGTTGGCGAAAGGCTCTTCGAAACCTGACTTGTTGATCACGCTTTTAGGATCATAGACCCACAAGCCGAAAGTGGCGGGCTTAGTTCGCACACTCATCAAGGCACCGAAGAGATAGGGCGGGACAAGGCCGCTGGGAGGAGCGACGAAGGTAAGGTTCCAGAACGAGTCGATGCCGGCACCGCCTTTGAACGGCGTCCTGGCAGCGATATCCATCATGTTCATCTTGCCGAACAACAGGGAAACAGATTTGCTAAAGTGCTGCAGAAAATAGACGCTCGACAGGTCAAAGGCGTCGTTGCCCTCCATCCCTGGAAAAACGAGCGCCGTATTGACCGGGACCAACGGACCCCCCGCCCCGTTGATACTCTCACCAAAATTATACTCGGCGTGGACAGTTAGCGAGAAGCCATTCCAAAACCCCAGCTTGCTGAGGTCGGCATTGAGCAAGAGGTCAGCCTTGCCGCCATATTCATAATCGCTATCACCGTCGCCGGCAGCCAGCCCCTGATAGAATTGTGTGAGTCGAGGGGCGAGTGTGATGCCATGTTCTTTCAACCAAGTCCGGTTGCCGCCCCAATCGCCGGTGAGCGTATCACGTTCCACCCAACTGGCTGGCCGGGTCGCATCAGCATTGACAGTGGCTTCACCGCCTATTTGTGCATCTTCCGCAGACAACGGACTAAAGATGAAGACAGACAACAGGGCCGCAAGCTGCACTTCGATGAGTCTCATTTTCATGCGCATAGTAAGTTCAACCGAGGATAGGTAGCATAAAAGGCTATATTGCCAGAAATTCACAGTTACTTGGAAGTCCATAAACTTGTATTTGCCTTCCGCGGATTGCGAGATCTGGCGAAGGTTTCTTCCGTGGCAGTCTTCCCTGGGGTGTCTTCCCTGGTCTTCCCTGGGGTCGGAACAGCTCAAGCGATTGAATTGTCTTAGATTAGTGAATTCAGCCTGTGCTATTTTTGCCTTAGCGCTGCTTTTTTGGGTGTGAAAATTGGCTTTAAAAACATAGATGGTTTGAATGAAATGCTAAGTTTGGCAATTCCGTGCGTTAAAACAGCCGTTTAAGCAGGAGTTGGTGTGGAAAACGAGACTTTTTATGCGCATTATCAGCGGAGTACGCTGGTCCGACCCTAATGTTCTTTCAACCGCTAAAATGTTCACTGGTCCGACCCTAATGTTCAACTAATGTTCAACCGCTAATGTTCAACCGAACTCCACCAACCGTTTGCCTGAAAACCCAACCTCACCGCGAATTCAGGCCAATTACAGGCGCTGTCAAAGCTCGACAGTTCTCCGCCACCTTCAGCGACAGGCTCACACGCGTCGGGTGCCGTGTTCGGGGTGCAATGGGAAGGAAAAAGGGCGTTTGAAAAATCCTATCCCCCATAAGTAAAGTATTGCAGGCTGAAAGCCGGATGGAGGACAATAACGGATATGACCAATACGAATGCGCGAAATGTGGTTCTGGCGACACTGGCGGCCAGCGTTCTGACCCTATCTGGTTGCGGCAGCAAGAAAGACCTCTCAACCGTTCCCGCCTCGGCTGAAGAGGCCCGACGTCCCAATGTCCTGCTCATTGTGGCCGATGACATGGGCTACTCGGACATCGGCGCCTTTGGCGGCGAGATCACGACGCCGAATCTCGATACGCTTGCGGCGCGCGGCCTCAAAGCCACGAATTTTTACGCTGCTCCAACCTGCTCGCCGACCCGCTCAATGCTGCTGTCGGGAACGGACAATCACGTGGCGGGCCTTGGTAACATGGCCGAATTCCTTGGTCCCGGCCAGAAGGGCAAACCCGGATACGAGGGGCACCTGAGTGAGCGGGTTGTGAGCATCGCAAGCGTGCTGCGCGATGCCGGATATCACACGTACATGGCTGGCAAGTGGCACCTCGGCGAAGAATCGCCGAACCGGCCGGCGGACCGCGGATTCGAGCGCGACTTCACGCTGATGCAAGGCGGTGGCAGCAATTGGGCAGACATGGGTTATCCGGATCCGGCGCATCCGCACCTGACGTATATGCGCAATGGCCAGGTGATCGACAAACTGCCGGATGATCATTTTTCATCGGCTGCGTTCAGCGACTTCATCATCCAGTCAGTGGACGAGCAGAAAGGCGATGGCAAGCCGTTTTTCGCTTATCTGTCCTTCCAGGCCGTGCACAGCCCGTTTGCCGTTCCGGACGACTGGCTGGACCGGTACAAGGGCCAATACGACAAGGGCTACGACGTGCTGCGCGCCGAACGGCTCGCACGCATGAAAGACATGGGCCTCGTCGGCAAGGATGCCACCGGATTTCCGCGGCTGCCGACGATCCCTGCCTGGGACACGCTCACGCCGGAACAGCGCCAGGTTTCGGCGCGGAAAATGGAAGTGTATGCCGCGATGCTCTCCAACATGGACCATCACATCGGCCGCGTGCTCGATCACCTGCGCGCCAATGGCCAGCTGGACAACACGCTCGTGATCTTCATTTCCGACAATGGCGCCGAGCCGCTGGAACTGCTCGAATTGGCGGCAAAGGTCGATCCCGGGATGAAGACCTGGCTGGAAAAGAACTGGGACACCAGGCCGGAAAGTTGCGGGCGCAAATTGTCGATCTGCGATTACGGCCCGGCCTGGGCGCAAGTTGGCTCGGTACCGTTTCGCATGTTCAAGGGTCAGGTGGCCGAGGGTGGCATCCGCGTGCCGCTGATTGTCGCGGGGCCCGGCGTCAAGCATCAGGGTGATATCAGCGACGCCGTGCTGCACGCGACGGACCTCATGCCGACCCTGCTGGAGGTGGCCGACGCCACCCATCCGTCGCAGCAGGCGGGCAGCACGCTCGCGCCGATCACCGGAAAGTCATGGGTGCCGTTGCTGGGTGGCGATGTCAAGGCGGTACGTACGGAGCACGACTGGATCGGCTGGGAATTGTTTGGCAATCGTGCTGTGCGCCAGGGGGACTGGAAGCTGCTGTACTTGCTGAAGGGCGCGGGCGGCCCGGGCGAATGGCAGCTGTTCAATCTGCGCAATGATCCGGCGGAACTGCGCGACCTGTCGAAAGAGCAGCCGGAGCGCGTCAAGGCCATGCTCGCGCTGTGGGATGAGTACGTGAAAACCAACGGCGTGATTCTCACCGGCGATGGCCCGTTTGCCGGCGGTCAATAGCCGAGTCCGGAACCCGCGGCGTTGATGGCGACTGGGTGGCGACGCCTGCCGTCAACGAGTTCTGGCAGACAGGCAACCAAGCGCTTAATTCGAACCGTACCCCCATTAAACAAATTCAAGCATCTGGTGAAACCATGAAAAACGTATTCAAACTCATCACTTTGCTATTCGCGCTCGGCGCTGTCCTGCCGCTGCATGCCACGCCCACCGCTGCTCCCGACACTTGGGGTGGTGATTTTGCGTCACGCCCCCGGCTCACCGGCGACTGGGGTGGGGTGCGGGACGACATGGCGGATAAGGGCGTGACGCTCGATGTCGACACCTACTGGATGCCGCAGACGATCCTGAGCGGGGGTAAGGACGAAACCAGCGCGTCCTGGGGCAACGTGATCACCGCGCTCAAAGTGGATACGGGTAAGGCGGGCATGTGGAAGGGTGGCCACTTCAAGGTCCAGACTGTCACCAGTTTCGGGAACAATCTGATCAGCGAGACCGGAACGTTCGTGCCGGCCAACCTTTCCTGGCTCCTGCCCTCGGTTGCAGAAAGCCGAGACACCCACAGGCAGAAAGCCGAGACACCCACGACTTACCCCGAGAGGAGAAAGCCGAGACACTCACGACTGAGAGATTAGAAAGCCGAGAAGAAAGCCGAGACACCCACGACTTACCCAGAATGAATTACC
>JBFZEL010000017.1:0-5174 GCA_041306925.1 Lysobacterales bacterium | reverse complement strand
GTCGTGAAAAAAGGGGAGATAGAAGGTGGTATCCATCATCTGTTGGCGCAGGGCGACCTGGTCTGGCGGAACCAGCATCACATGAGCGAGGCGGCAGGCTTTCGGCTGCGACTGGTGGCCGACGCCCGGGTCGAGGTGACGCCCGTGTGGGAGAACAAAACGATGGCGAGCCATTGGCCATTCCATACTGGCGCGTTCGGCATCATCGTCGGCCGCGCCCTACATGGGTCCGCCAACCTGTATTCGTTCGCCACGGGTGAGTCGGTGGCGCAAATCAAGGGTGGGCGCGACGAGGACTGGAGGAGTAGCAGTTACGTTATCGGCAACCTGTTGTTCTGCGCGTCTGGGGCCAACATCGGAAACAGCGTGACGTGGCGTGTCCCTATGTCCTACGGCGGCGGACGAGGTGGCGAAGGCCGGCCGACCGACCGCTAAGCGATGGTGCGCTTCAGTCTCATCAATCTGGCCGACCCGAAAGCGCCGAAGATGGTCAGTGAACGGAATCTATTGCAGGAACCCGGCCCGGCTGCCGACATCTATGTCGAACGCTTCTTCGCCGGGTTGGATCCGTTTCTGTTTGCCGGTTCCTGCCGCGGTTCGGCGTCGTTCTTCGGTTGCGTGATGGGCGGACCAGCGGCCAGCGGCAACCGGGTCTTCATCCAATCCGCCACTCACCTGCGTTGCATCGGCGACCCGGCCGTCAAATACGACTGGAATCCCGCCTCGCGACCCGCCCACATCACCAGTGCGTTGAAGTCCAAAGAGACACCCAAGCAAGGCGCCGTGAAACCATCACCCTGAAAGGCCTGACCGGCACGGTGTCCGTGACAGTGTAGTTTTATGCACTTGCTCCCTGTCTTTTTCGCGGATATTTTGTAACCCAACGTATTCATCTTGGAGTTTGACCCATGCCCAGTCAGCGCGTCCAATCACTTTTGCAGCGTCTCTCGGTCCGTGAAAAGATCGACCTTTTGGCCGGCGCCGATGCTTGGCACACGGCGGCCATCCCTCGCCTGGGTATTGGCGCGATGGAGTTCACCGATGGGCCCAACGGGGTTTGCGCCTGGAGCCGTTGGGATGCGAACGGCCAGCAAAAGGCCACGGCGTTGCCGGTCGGCATTTGTCTGGGAGCGACCTTTGACACTGATCTTGCCCGCGAATATGGCCGTGTGCTGGGCGAAGAGACCCTGGCCTATGGATACGATGTTATCCTTGGCCCCTGCATGAATATCGTCCGCACTCCGCTCAATGGTCGCAATTTTGAGACCCTTGGCGAGGATCCCCAACTGAATGGACGCCTGGCAACTGCCTACGTCCAAGGTGTTCAGGTCACCGGCTGCGGTACCTCGGTCAAGCACTACTGCTGTAACAACCAAGAACACGAACGCATGCGCGGCGACAGCGTCATGGACGGTCGCACCCTGCGTGAAATCTACCTCCCCCACTTTGAAATGGTGGTGCGTGAAGCCCAGCCCTGGACCGTCATGTCCAGTTACAACCGCCTGAATGGGACCTATGTCAGCGAAAATCCCCTGGTTTTGAAGACGATTTTGCGTGCCGAATGGGGTTTCACCGGTTTTGTCATCAGCGACTGGGGCGCGGTCCATAGCACAGTCGAGGGCGTCACTGGCGGCACCGACCTAGAAATGCCAGGCCCTGCAAAATACCGTGGCGATCTGCTGATGGCCGCTGCCACCAACTGGCAGATTGAACAGGCCGCCATCGACGAATGTGCTGGCTATGTCCTGGATGTGGTAGAACGCTCTGGGAAACTCGACGGTAAGCCGCTGCCCCCAGGATCGAAAGATACACCCGAACACCACGCCGTGGCTGGCCGCGTTGCCGAAGAAGGCATGGTCCTGCTCAAAAATGATCAGGCTGTTCTGCCGCTTGATGCAAAAAAACTGAAACGTTTGGCTGTCATTGGTCGCAATGCTACCGATTTTCGTTATGGTGGCGGTGGTTCCTCGTCCGCACTCCCCACGCGTCTGGTCCAGCCCCTAGAGGCCTTGAAAGAGGCCTTGCCAGGCGTCGAGATCATCCACATCCCTGGGCCACTCAACCGTGACCAGCCCACGCAACTTGATGTCGCCCTGGGCTCCCCGGTCCTGGCAGGCGATGGAAAGGCCGGCTTTTTGGTCGAGGCCTTTGACGGCGATAACTGTGACGGTACTCCAACCGCCACTGCACGTATTGAAAAGATCGATATTCGTGGTCGTGGCAACAATCGTCCCTTTGGCCTCACGAATGGTCGCCGTTTCTGCGTCCGCTTCACGACGACCTATACTGCTGGCCGTACCGGCATGCACCGCTTCATGCTTCGCAACTCTGGAACGGCGCGCCTACTTTTGGATGGGAAAACACTCATCAACCATCGTTCTTCCATCGAACACTATAACGCCAGCATGGAAGCCCTGGAGTTCACCCTGCCCGCTGAACAGGCTGAGGCATCCCTTCTTCTTGGTCAAAAGGTCACCTTGGTTATTGAATTTGTCAAACCAGCCAATGAAGACATCGGCTGGCTGCGTGCCTACGCTGCTGCGGTCGAAGATCTGCAAGGCACCGACGACATTGCCGCTGCGGCAAAGATCGCTGCGGCTTGTGACGCAGCCCTTATCATTGCCGGTATGCCAGTGGGATATGAAACCGAAGCCAAAGACCGTCCCCACATGCGCCTTCCGGGCGCCCAAGACCGCCTGATCGCTGCCGTCGCCAAGGCCCAGGCAAAAACCGCCGTCATCCTCAACGTCGGTTCACCGATCGAAATGCCCTGGGTTGAACAGGTCCCAGCGGTGCTGATGACCTGGTTCCCCGGCCAAGAAGGCGCCAAGGGCATCGCTCGTTTGATTCTTGGCGAGGCCAACCCCTGCGGCCACCTACCCATCAGTCTGCCCAAACGCTATGAGGATAACCCCACCTTTGGCCTCTACCCCGGCAGTAAGCACGCCGTCTATGGCGAGGGCATCTTCGTCGGTTACCGCTGGTATGACACGCGTAGTATCGCCCCGCTTTTCCCCTTTGGCCACGGCCTGTCCTATACTACCTTTTCCCTAAGCGCCCCCAGGGTCCCCGCATCTGCGACCCTGGGCAAAACTGTCAAAGTCGCCTGCGCCATCACCAACACTGGCAATCGTGCTGGCCGAGTTGCCGTCCAACTGTACATCAACGATGCGGTCTGCCCCCATCGTCGCCCGCCACAGGAACTCAAGGGATTTTCCAAGGTTTTCCTGAAACCGGGCGAAAGCCAGGTGGTGGAGTTCACCCTGGACACCCGGGCATTCAGCTACATCGACCCCGACACCCTGACTTGGCGCGCCGACCCTGGCAGGTTCAACATTCGCTTCGGACTTTCCAGCCGAGACATCCGCCTGGAAGCGCCGATCGATTTGAACGCGGGGTAAGATCTGAACACGGTGACGTTCATTTTCAACGCCGTCTTGCCGCGGGGCAGGCGTGGCCCGTATTTTGCTTCTCACACGCACAAACTGGTTTGCAGACGGATCCGGAACAGAACTTGCATGAGGCGAAAGAATGAAATCGCCGGTTGTCGAACGTTCCAAGCGGTCAGGTAGCGGCGGGGATACGGCGGATGTGCGCATCGCCGCGACGGTGGCGCTGGCTCTACTTAGCGCGATTGCGCGGGCGAGCGATCCGACCGGCGTTGCCGACTGGCCGAGTTGGCGCGGGGACGGCAGCGGGGCCTCGCATAGCGGGGCGGAGATGGTGGACTCGCTCGACCAGGCGAAACTGGCGTGGCAGAGCGATCCGGTGGGACTTTCCGGTTGCATGTATCCGGGCGGATTCCCCGGCGAGGGTTGGTGCGACCCGATTATTGCCGACGGGCGGGTGTTCGTCTATTGGTTTCGCCGGGCGGGACCGGACACGGTGGACATGCACCATCTGGCGGCCAGCGCAGGTTGGCTGTCGTTGATCGAGCCGCCGGAAGAACCGGAGGCATTTTCGGGCAAGTTCGGGGGACACCGCACTTCCCTGCCGTCAAAGGAGATGTGCGCGATCCAGCGGTTCGTGCGCGCTGACGACATCGTCACCTGCCTGGACGACCGTACGGGCAAGAAACTGTGGGAGCGGGTGTTCCATGCGCGCGGGATGAATCAGGTGCGTGTGTACGGCCCGTTGTGCGAACCCTGCGTGCGCGACGGCGTGTTGTATGCGCTCGGTTCGTCGGGCCGTGTTTACGCGCTCGACGCCGCCACGGGCAGGACCATCTGGGAAAGCGACATTGGCGAGTTGCATGAGGAACTGGAGATTCTCATGGAGATCGCCGCGCGCACCCGGCGTCGGGGCTACGACAGCGGCTGGCTGAACACCGGCCTGGTGGCGGCCGACGGCGTGGTGGCGACGGGTTCAGGTTCCGACCTCGTGGGTTTGGATGCGGCCACGGGGCGCCGTTTGTGGCGGGTGCCCAACTGCCTGGCGGGTACGGCGAGCATGCCCGGCGTCTGGCGGCACAATGGCAAGGAGTACTTCCTGGCGGCCGGGCATCGGATGGTTCTGATCGAGCCGAAGACCGGCAGGGAATTGTGGACGATCGGCGGCAGGGACGATCCGATCACCGACGGCTGCACGCCGGCCATCAGCGGCGATTTCGCGGTCGTGGCCAAGAACGTGGCGAAGACCGCGGGTGTGAATCCCTCTCCGTGGTGGCGCGGGCCGTCCTGCTACCGATTGAGTTTGGAGAAGGCCGAGCGGGTCTGGTCCCGACCCATGGTGGACGGCATCAGTCTGATCGCGCCCTCCATACATGGGAAGTACGCCTATGTGTGCGCCGATCGCGGTGTCGTTTGCGTGGAATTGGAGACCGGCAAGGAGACGGACGGCGTACTCCCCAGATGGAACACCGCCTACGACGGTTATGCCGCCGGCGACGGACTCCTCTTCAAACTCGGGAGGGCGGGCAAGGGGTATCCCGAGATGAAGGAGTTACCCGGCAAGTTACCGGGCAAACCGGACTTCGGCGAGATCCACGCCCCGGCCACGGCGAACGGGCGTGTGTACTGGCGCGGAACGCGCAGTGTGTGGTGCTACGACTTCCGCAAGAACCCGCCTGCCCCTTCGGCGGCATCGTTGCCGGCGGCGCGGGACCTGGGCGCAGTCAGGGAGGATCCCCAGCAGTTGGCCGCCGTCATCGAGAAGGAAGGTTGGCCCACGCGCGC
>JBFZEL010000016.1:0-9083 GCA_041306925.1 Lysobacterales bacterium | reverse complement strand
GCCGTCTGCGGGCCATGCTCCGCGACGGCCAACTGCTGCAGAACCGGCGCAAGTCTTATGGTTTGCCGGCGCGGATGGATTTGGTCAAGGGCCGCATCAGCGCCCATCGGGATGGTTTTGGATTCCTGATCCCGGATTCCGGTGGCACCGACCTGTTTATTTCCTCGCGTGAAATGCGCAAGGTGCTGAACGGCGACAGGGTCCTGGCTGCAGTCACCGGTACCGACCGGCAGGGCCGCCGTGAAGGCATGATCACCGAAGTGCTGGAGCGTGCCAATGACAGCATCGTCGGCCGTTACGTGGAAGAGAATGGCATCGCACTGGTGGTCCCCGATGATCCCCGCATCAACCAGGACGTGATGATTCCCTTGCAGGACACGCTCGGCGCCCGCCCGGGTCAGATCGTCGTGGCGACCATCGTAATTGAGCCGACTGAGCGCAAGTCGCCGGTGGGTAAAATCACCGAAATACTCGGTCAGTCCGGCGCGCCGGGCATGGCCACGGAGATTGCCATACGCAGTTTTGGCTTGCCCCACGAATGGCCTGCAGGCGTGGAGGAGGCCGCAGAGGCATATGGGGAATCGGTTCCGGAGGCAATGAAAAGCGGGCGCAAGGATTTACGTGACCTGCCGCTGGTTACCATCGATGGCGCCGATGCCCGGGATTTCGATGACGCCGTGTTTGCCCGCAAACAGGACAAAGGCTGGCGCCTGGTCGTCGCAATCGCCGAAGTGTCAGCCTATGTCAAACCCGGCTCCGTCCTGGACGCCGAGGCGATCCGGCGTGCGACATCGGTTTATTTCCCCGGCAGGGTCGTGCCGATGTTGCCGGAGGCGCTGTCGAATGGCCTGTGCTCGCTCAAACCAAGCCTCGACCGGCTTTGCCTTGCCTGTGAAATGACCATTGCCGACGATGGCACAGTGCAGCGTTCGAGGTTTGTTGCAGCGGTGATGAAATCCTCGGCGCGTCTGACCTA
Source organism: Lysobacterales bacterium (assembly GCA_041306925.1). Lineage (GTDB taxonomy): Bacteria > Pseudomonadota > Gammaproteobacteria > Xanthomonadales > SZUA-36 > SZUA-36. The sequence continues at coordinate 8,107 of JBFZEL010000016.1, read as the reverse complement.
CCAGCAGGTGGCTGACTATTTCGCCAGTGGTGAGTTGAAACATCATGACGAACTCGCTGCCGTAAAGAAAAACCTGGACGATTTGCACTCCCTGTACCGGGTGTTATACGCGGCACGTCTCGAACGTGGCGCAATCGAATTCGAGAGTGTCGAATACGGCTTCCAGTTCGATCAGCGCGGTGCGGTCGTCGGTCTGCTCGAACAGGAACGCAACGATGCCCACAAGCTGATCGAAGAATGCATGATCCTGGCGAATGTCGAAGCCGCCCGGTTCCTGCTCAGGAACAAACTGCCGGCGCCTTACAGGGTGCATGCGTCACCACCGGAGACGAAGCTGGAGGCGTTGGGCGAGTTCCTGCGCGGGCAGGGCATACGTGTTCCATGGCGGGATAATCCGCAACCCAAGGACTTCGAGAAGGTCGTGCAACTGGCGCGTGGCAGGCCTGATGAACACCTGATCATGGCGGTTCTGCTGCGTTCGCAAAGCCTTGCTGCCTACCAACCCGATAACGAAGGACACTTTGGCTTGGCGCTGGAGGCATACACCCACTTTACCTCCCCGATCAGGCGTTACCCCGACTTGCTGGTGCATCGCGCCATTCACCAATTGCTGCAAAGGCCGGTGTCATCGGCATGGCCGTACACGTCTGCCCAGATGTCCGAACTGTGTGCGCGTTGTTCGTTCAATTCCCGCCGCGCGGAGGAAGCCGAACGTGAGGTGGTCGACCGTCTCAAGTGCGCCTACATGGAAAATCATATCGGTGAAGAGTTCGCAGGCCTGGTCAGCGGCGTGACTTCTTTCGGGCTGTTCGTGGAACTGGATTACGGCCGCATCAGCGGACTGGTCCACGTGACCGGGTTGCCAAATGATTACTACCATTTCGACCCGGTCGCGCACCGCATGAAAGGCGAACGCAGGGGCCAGGTTTTCCAGCTTGCCGACAGGGTCAGGGTGCGGGTTCTGGCGGTCAACCTGGATGACCGGAAAATTGACTTTGAACTGGTAGATTAGGACTTGGTACCGGAGCCAGATGAAACCAACGGACGAACAATTGCTCATCGGCATTCACGCCGTGACCTCGGCCCTGAAGACGGCTGCCGCTGACGTCGAATGGCTGCGCGTGCTTGCCGACAGTCACAACAAGCGCCTGCTGGAAGTCGAATCAATGGCCCGGAAAGCGGGTGTTGAAATCATCAGGACCACGCTTTCCGAACTGGACAGGCTGGCCGAGCAGCAACGCCACCAGGGTGTCATTGCCGGTTTCAAGGGTAGCAACGTAGCCGCGGAAAGCCGCCTCGAGTCGGTTCTCGCTGCAATCACCGGTACCCCGTTGATCCTCGTCCTGGACGGCATCCAGGACCCGCATAATCTCGGCGCCTGTCTGCGCACTGCCGAGGCTGCCGGCGTGCACCTGGTGGTGATTTGCAAGGACCGTTCCGCGGGTATTACACCGGTTGTGCGCAGGGCGGCCAGCGGCGCTGCTGAAACACTGGCCATCATCCAGGCCACCAACCTGGCGCGGGTACTGCGGACCTTGAAGCAACACGGCATCTGGCTGGCCGGCACCAGTGGCGAGGCCAGCGCCAGCCTGTACGGGACCGACCTGACCGGGCCGCTGGCGCTGGTCATGGGTAGCGAAGGCAGTGGCTTGCGCCGGCTGACCGCCGAACTCTGCGATTACCTGGTGCGGCTACCGATGGCGGGCCAGGTCGAGAGTCTCAATGTTTCGGTGGCCACCGGTGTTTGCCTGTATGAAATCAACCGGCAACGGCATAACAAGTAGAAAAACCGGACGGACTACGGACATGAGCATCAGCAGCCAGTGTAGTTTTGCTTTACCCGCCTGGGTGGGTCCGTTCCTGGCATCCTGGCAGCAACCGCTGTTGTCAACCCGCCTGCGTATGCAACTCGCCATCGCGCTGGCGCGGGAAAGCGTGCGGCAGAAAACCGGTGGTCCATTCGGCGCTGTCATCGTCGATGAACAGGACGGCAGGCTGGTCTCGGTCGGTGTCAACCTGGTGACCACGGCGGGTCTGTCCATCGCGCACGCCGAAATGGTCGCATTGTCGCTTGCGCAAACAGCAATGGGGCAGTGGAACCTGTCCCGGGCGGGTGCGCTGCAACTGGTGACCAGTTGCGAGCCCTGCGCCATGTGTTTCGGCGCGTTGCCCTGGTCCGGTATTAAAAGCCTGGTTTGCGGCGCGCGTAAAGCGGATGCGCAGGCAGCGGGTTTTGATGAAGGCGACAAACCGGCCCGCTGGATCAAATCGCTGCAACAGAGGGGTATCGATGTGCAGTGCGGGGTCCTGCAGAAACAAGCGACCGCGGTGCTGGCTTACTACCATGACATCGGCGGTCCGATCTACAACCCCACCCAAGGGCACGACGAGGTCTGAACATGACGGATTGCAATCACCTGCGCGTATCACTGGCGCAAATTTCACCGCATTGGCTGGATCGCCGGGCGACGCTGGAAAAAGTCGAGGACTTTGTCCGGCAGGCAGGCGAAGCGGGCAGCCGGTTGGTGGTCTTTGGCGAGGGCCTGGTGCCCGGTTACCCTTTCTGGCCCGAACTGACCGATGGTGCGCGCTTTGAATCCAGCCTGCAAAAAGACCTGTTCGCATATTACTCCTCACAAGCCGTTGCCGTCGATGCGGGTCATCTTGAATCACTGTGCCGGACGGCAGCCCGCCACTCGATAGCCGTCTACCTCGGTTGTATCGAAAAGGCGTCCGACCGTGGTGGTCAAAGCCTGTACGCGAGCCTCGTCTATATCGGTGCGGACGGGCAGATAGGTTCGGTGCATCGCAAACTCTGCCCGACCTATGAAGAACGGCTGGTGTGGTCGGCCGGTGATGGTCATGGGCTCAAGGTTCACGAGTTGCACGGCTTCCGCGTCGGCGGGCTCAACTGCTGGGAGAACTGGATGCCGTTACCCAGGGCCGCGCTGTACGCACAGGGTGAAAACGTGCACGTCGCGGCCTGGCCCGGCAACCTCAGAAACACCCAGGACATCACCCGGTTTATCGCTCGCGAGTCCCGCTCCTACGTGCTTTCTGTGGCCAGCCTGATGCATGCCGACTGGATCGGCGATCAAATTCCACACGCCGCACGGGTCCGGCAGGCCGCATCCGGATGGCTGGCCGACGGCGGTTCGTGTATTGCTGCGCCCGACGGACAGTGGCTGTTGGCGCCGCAGGTGGAGACAGAGGGTTTGTTCAGCGCCGATCTGGATATGAACATGATCCGCAGGGAACGGCAGAATTTCGACCCGGCTGGTCATTACTCACGTCCGGATGTCACGCGCCTGGTGGTCGACCGCACCCGGCAATCAACCGCAAGCTTCAAGGATTGACAGGCGAAGGCGGACGTCAATGGCCCGGCGTGTAGCCGATTTCCGACCCCAATTGTTGCAGAAAGGCTTTCATATAATCCGTTCGCCTGACGGCTTCGGCTTTGCCGGCCGCGGTTTGCATCGTCTCGGCCAGTCCCAGCAACTTGCAGTAGAAATGGTCCAGCGTAAAACGACGGTCATCGAGTTCGCGTTGGCGTGCAAACGGGTCGGACGGTTCGTACAGCGGTGTGCCCATGCTGCCGCCGGTCAAAAAACAACGCGCGATACCGATGGCCCCGATCGCCTCGAGACGGTCGGCATCCTGTACGACACGGGCTTCCAGGGATTCTGCGGGTATCCTGGCGGAGAAACTGTGGGCTTCGATGGCGTGATAGACCTGCGGCAACAGGTCACCTGGATAATGAATGGATTCGAGGAAGCGGACGGCTTCCTTTGCGGCCAGTCGAGAAGCCGTTTTGCGCAAGGGTGAATCCTTGGCGACAGACACGCAGTCATGTAACCAGGCTGCAGGCACGCTGACGGCGGCGTTGGCGTTCTCGGCCTTGGTCAGTATGAGCGTGTTTTGCACCACGCGTTTGACGTGGGTGATGTCGTGCGCCGGATCGGACGCCATGACCTCCCGGAGGTAATCAAGACACAGCTTTTGTAATTGATCGAGCGTCACGGGCAAAGGCGCAACCGCCAGCTAGTGCTGGTCAACGTCCCGGTAACGTGATGGCTTCTTGCGTGGCCCGTACTTTTTGACCGCCGGGCGCCGCTCGGTGTCCCGCGATGCTGTCACCGGCTTGAGCGCAAGCTGCACCGGTACCGGTCCCAGGCCCACGTCTTCCCGCAGGGTCCGGTGATCGCTGGCCGAAAGTTCCGACCATTCACCCATGCGCAGACGCTTCGGCAGGAAAACCGCGCCGTAACGGACGCGTTTCAGACGGCTGACCATGACATCCTGGGAGGCCCAAAGACGTCTGACCTCGCGGTTGCGACCCTCGAGCAGCGTGACATGAAACCAACGGTTGCCTTCTTCCCCGCCCGCGGCCTGGATGTCGCTGAATTGGGCCATGCCGTCGTCCAGCATCACACCCTTCTTCAGCCGGGCGATTTTTTCCGCGTCCACCTCACCGAAGACACGACAGGCGTACTCCCGGTCAACCTTGTTAGAAGGGTGCATCATGGCATTGGCCAGTTCGCCATCGGTGGTCATCAGCAACAGGCCGCTGGTATTGATATCGAGCCTGCCGACGGCTATCCACCGGCAGCCCTTGAGCTTCGGCAAGCGGTCAAAAACGGTCGGCCGTCCCTGCGGGTCTGAACGGGTGGTCACCTCGCCGGTCGGCTTGTTGTAAACCAGGCTGCGCTGGACCCCGGCCAGGTCGACCACCCGCCAGACCTTGCCGGCAAAACTGAGCAGGTCACCTGCGCTGGCGCTCTGGCCAAGACTGGCGGGCTGATCATTGATCAGCACCTCGCCGTTTCTGATGTGTTCCTCCAGCATGCGCCGGGAACCCAGGCCGGCCGTGGCCATTATTTTCTGCAAGCGCTCGGGTTTCTGCGGCGCATGCTGCTGTGGCGTTTCCGCGACTTTTTCGTGTCCGCGCTGCGGGTGTTTACGTTGTTTCATGGTTGCGCTGATGCCTGCACCGGATCCGGCTCTTCGTCGTCTTCAAGCTCAGTATCATCAAGCCTGTCCCCACCCGCTTCCCCGTCCGTTTCCCCGCCCGCTTCTGCATCCTCATCTGCGGCGAGGTTGTCCGCCGGCAAGGCCTCCTGCGGATACCCGAACTGCAATTCGGGGACGAGGGTCTCCATGTCGCGAATCTCGGCGAGGGTCGGCAGATCGTCCAGGTTCTGTAAACCGAACGAGTCCAGGAAGGTATTGGTGGTGCCAAACAATGCCGGTTTGCCGGGCACGTCACGGTGACCGACGACACGGATCCACTCGCGCTCCTGCAAGGTGCGGATGATATTGGTGCTCACCGAAACCCCGCGAACCGCTTCGATTTCGGCGCGGGTGATGGGCTGCCGGTAAGCGATCAGGGCAATGGTCTCAAGCACGGCGCGCGAATAGCGCTGGGGTCGTTCCTTCCACAGACGTGAAACCCATTCATTGAGGTCCTGCTTCACCTGGAATCGATAGCCACTGGCGACTTTCTGCAATTCAATACCGCGCCTGGAACATTCGTTGCCAATCTGCTCCAGCGCCCTGCTGATCTCAGCGGTGGGCGGGCGCTCTTCTTCGCTGAATAATTCCGCCAGCTGCGCGGTTGAAAGCGGTTGTCCCGCCGCCAGCAAAGCCGCCTCCAGGATTCGTTGCAGCTGTTCACCCTTGATAATCGAGTCTGTTTGCATGTCGTCTTGTTCAGTCATGGTTGTCAGCGAGCGGGTTCAGTTGAGCCAATATTCATTCAGGTGTTTTTACATAGATTTGCCCGAACGGTTCATTTTGTACCAAGTCCACCAGTTGTTCACGGGTTAATTCCATCAGCGCCAGGAAACTGACAACCACGCCCATGCGGCCTTCCTCTGCGTCGAACAGGTGGTGGAACTCGATGAATGGCTGGTCGCGCAGCGCGCTGAGGATACGCGACATGCGTTCGCGTACCGACAGGGGCTCGACGGAAATATGATGCCGGCTGAACAATTCGGCCCGGCCCATGACGTCCTTGAGCGCCGCGAGGATTTCACCCAGTTCCACTTTTGGCGGGATGCGAATCACGGTCCGGTCTTCGACAAACGCTTCCACGAGGGCAAAATCACGGCCTTCCCTGGGCAATGCATCGAGGTCCTCCGCAGCCTGTTTGAAGCGTTCGTACTCCTGCAGGCGCCTGACCAGCTCGGCCCTGGGGTCGGCTTCTTCGCCGTCATCGAGGGCGGGTCTTGGCAGCAGCATCCTGGATTTGATCTCGGCCAGTATCGCGGCCATCACCAGGTATTCTGCGGCCAGTTCGAACTGCATGTCCTGCAGCATTTCGATGTATTCGATGTATTGACGGGTGATTTCGTTGATCGGTATGTCGAGGATATCGAGGTTCTGGCGCCGGATCAGGTACAGCAGCAGGTCGAGCGGTCCCTCAAAGGCTTCGAGTATGACTTCCAGCGCGTCAGGGGGGATATACAGGTCATGCGGAACCACGGTAACGGGGACGCCCTGGACCAGCGCAAAAGGCATTTCTTTCTGGTCGCCTTGCCTGTCCGCTGCAAAGCTGGCCTGGTGTTTTTCCGACTCCATTTCAGAGGAAGTCTATCACGCCGCGACCGCGGCGCAGGACCACGGGCTGTCCACTGGTCAGGTCAATCAGGGTGGTTGGCTCGAGCGGACAGAAGCCGGCGTCAACAAACAGGTCGATCTGTCCGTAAACTTCGTCGTAAAGGTCCTCGGTGTCGACAATCCGGCCTTCCGGGTCCGGCAGTATCAGCGACGAACTCAGGAGTGGTTCGTCAAGGACTTCCAGCAGACCCTGGACCAGCGGATGGTCGGGTATACGCACACCGATGGTGCGGATTTTATCCAGCTGTGCGTTGCGCGATACATTTTTGGTCGATGGCAGGATAAAGGTGTACGGCCCCGGCGTGAGCTGGCGAATCAGGCGATGTTCGGCGTTGCCGAGGTGAACCAGTTTGCTGACTTCGGAAAGACTGCGGCAGCAGTAACTGAAGTGGTGATGACGGTCCAGGTCGCGTAAACGGATCACCCGGTCGCGGGCCTTACGGTTATTCGAACGCCAGCCCAGTGCGTAACCGGAATCGGTCGGATAGGCGATCAGACCGCCGCGCACCAGGACACCCATAATATGATCGAGCTGACGCGGACTGGCGCCATAGGGGTTGATTTCGATACGCTCGCTCATATGCCGGCTATTCTACCCGTCATGCAGCAAGCGGCTCAATGAATTCAATGATAAAGGAAGCTCTGATTAATGCCATCCTGGCATTATCAGAGCGCGGCAGTCGAAAATGTCATTTTCGACTGCCTTACAAATCAACGGCTTAGCGCCGCTGATTTGGCGACACATCCCTGTGTCGCGGCAACCTCTGAATTAATCAGAGGTTCCTAAAGACGGAAATTTGACTGTGACGCTTGAGCAATTGTCGCAGTCAGGTACACTTCCGCAAACGATAAAGGATTTTTATGTGGTACGTCATTCACGCGTCTGATTGTCAAAACAGTCTCGAGGCACGCAAAGCTGCTCGTTCAGCGCACCTGGAACGGCTGCAGCAACTGCTGGGACAGGCACGCTTGCTGGTTTCCGGACCAATGCCCGCAATCGATTCACCGGACCCCGGGCCGGCCGGCTTCAGTGGTTCCACCATCATCGCCGAATTCGATTCGCTCGAGGCTGCGCGGCTTTGGGCGGCCAGTGACCCGTACGTGGAGGCCGGTGCCTGGGCCGATGTCGATGTCAGGCCGTTTATCAGGGTCCTGCCGTGAGGCTGCGGACATGAACGCCAGGCGTGTTGACCGTATCCGTCTGCTGCTCGAACTGGCCTTTGAACCGGAATCCCTGGAAGTGGTGGACGACAGCCACAAACACGCCGGTCACGAAGGCGCGAAAGGCGGCCTCGGGCATTTCAGTGTTGCAATCGTCAGCTCCCGTTTCAACGGCATGAAGATGCTGGCCCGCCACCGGGCGGTTTATGCCGCCCTGGATGACATGATGAAAACCGATATCCATGCGCTTGCAATCGAGGCCATCGCCAGCGATGAATTGTAAGCCGGTCTACGGCAATTCCACCTTGACCGGTGGCTGCCAGCCTGC
>JBFZEL010000015.1:0-9587 GCA_041306925.1 Lysobacterales bacterium | reverse complement strand
TCGAGCCCGAGCCTACAGGGACGTACTTGTGGCGTGTCCTGGCAGGCAATACCCGCCCCAGCGCCCCCCCGCACATCAAAACTAAAATTTTTCGTTAACCCCTTTTTACCCCTGCCCGCGTATTAACCCGTACGCAATGAAGTTCTTAACCCAACAGGAGTAAAAAATGAAAATCCAGTCACTTTTGATCACGCTTTGCATTACCACGCTGACCGCCTGCGTGGTCGACCAGAATGAAAACGCCCAGGTTACACCCGATAAGGATGATCAGCCTGGAATCGAAGAGAGTTTTCACCAACTGGCCGGCAAGAAAGATGAAAACGAGTATGTGATAACGACGGCCCCGCCCCCGCCAGAACAAAATCCGCAAGTGGACGGCGGCCAGGCAGACCCGCAGAGACCACATAACAATCCCGGTGTCATCCAGGAATACCGTGCAACCTTGGCCAAGGAACAAGTGGCGGCCGACCGGATGACGGGGATGGTCCAAGGCCAGGGTTACCCCGGTTCAGTGCTGAACAATATCCGCCAGGCAAATGAACCGCTTTACCGCGAGAACTACGAGCACCCGGATACCCACGGCGTGATACGGGTCGCCAGTGAGCCGGTTTCGACATTTTCGATCGACGTCGACACCGGCGCCTATTCGAACATGCGCCGCTGGCTGAACCAGGGCCAGCTACCGCCCGAGGACGCGGTGAGGGTCGAGGAGTTCATCAATTACTTCAACTACGACTACCCGTACCCGGAAAACCCGCGGGTGCCGTTCCAGGTCAGCACCGAAATTGCCCCGACGCCCTGGAACAGCAACACGCGCCTGCTGCGGATCGGTATCCAGGGCTACAAGGTCCCGCGGGAGCAGGTGCCGGCCTCCAACCTGTTATTCCTGGTCGATGTTTCGGGTTCGATGGACTCCGCCGACAAACTGCCTTTGCTGCAACAGGCGCTGACGATTCTGGCCGGTCAACTCGACGCGCGTGACCGCATCAGCATGGTCGTCTACGCGGGAGCCTCGGGCGTGGTGCTGCCGCCGACTCCCGGTGACCGTAAATCGGATATCCTGACCGCCCTGCAGCAGTTGCAGGCGGGCGGATCCACCAATGGAGCGGCCGGTATACAGTTGGCCTACCAGTTGGCGCAGCAGAACTTTATCGAAAATGGTGTCAACCGCGTCATCCTGGCCACCGACGGCGACTTCAATGTCGGCCTGGCCAGCACCGGGGAACTGATCGACCTGATCCAGCGCAAGCGCAAGGATGGTATCGCATTGACGACGCTGGGTTTTGGCACCGGCAACTACAACGATCACCTGCTCGAACAACTGGCCGATGAAGGTAACGGCAATTACGCCTATATCGACCGTCTCAACGAGGCCAAAAAGGTACTGGCGGAGGAACTCTCGGCCACCCTGCTGACGATTGCCAAGGACGTGAAAATCCAGATCGAGTTCAACCCGGCCCTGGTCTCCGAATACCGCCTGATCGGTTATGAAAACCGCCTGCTGAACGAGGAAGACTTTGCCAATGACAGGGTGGACGCGGGCGAGATCGGCGCCGGTCACCGGGTCACTGCCCTCTACGAGATCAGTCTCACCGGCAGCAGCGGGCAGCGTCTGCCGCCGCGGCGTTACCAGTCGGAAACGTCAACGCCTGAAAGAAATACCGGTTCGTTCAACAACGAACTTGCCCACCTGCGCATTCGCTACAAACTGCCCGATGAGTCGGTATCGAAACTGATCGAGGCGCCCGTGATGGACAGTGGCATCAACGCCCGTGGCAGCGAGAGCTTCAACTTCGCAGCATCGGTGGCGGCCTTTGGACAGAAACTGCGCGGCGGCACCTGGCTCGAAAACTTCAGCTACGACGATATCGAGGCACTGGCGCGTCAATCGAGGGGTAATGATCCGCACGGTTACCGCAGTGAATTCATGCAACTGGTCAGCCTTGCCAAGACCCTGGACCAGACCTCGGACGTGGCGCACAACGCCGCACAGGAATAGGTAGCGGTTTCCTTCGGCACCAGTTGAATGGTAAGCCAACCCCGCCACGGCGGGGCTGGCTTTACCACCGGCCAGGTATCGGTTTTCCCATGTACGCTCAATTGCAAGTTCAAAACGCAACGGAAATTTCGAGCTGCCTACTTGGCGGCCTGAGCCGTATCCGCTACGCTGCAAACATGCGGGAGCTGAGCGACGAAGTACTGATGCAACGGTATGCCAGGGGCGATGCGAGGGCGTTTGATGAACTCTATGCCCGCCACCGCGCCCCGCTCTACCGGTATTTCACCCGCCAGGTCAGCGATCGCGCCACGGCCAATGACCTGTACCAGGGTGCCTGGGAAAAAATCATCCGGGCACGCGACCGCTACCGTGAATCGGCAAGTTTCAGCGTGTGGCTGTACGCCATCGCGCATAACCATCTCGTAGACCACTATCGCAGCTCGCGGCTGGTTCAACAGGTAGAAATGGATGACCTGTCCGATCATCGTCCCGGTCCGGTCGAAGATGTCATCGATGGCGAACAGAATGAACATTTGCTGGCCGGCATTAGTGCCTTGCCGGAGGAACAGAGAACCACCCTGCTGCTGAAACTTGAAACCGGTCTTAAAATGGAGGAGATTGCAAGGGTAACCGGGGTCAGCACGGAAACGGTCAAGAGCCGCCTGCGGTATGCGGTCGGCAAACTCAAACGGAGCCTGGTTGAATGAACAGCATGCACAGCAACGGCGAACAGGACCGGTCTTTGCACGAGACCCTCGACAAGCTCGGCCAGTCTTACGCGCAGCTGGACCGGGATGAGCCACCAGAACTGCTGGACATGGCCATCCTCAACAGTGCCCACCGCGCAGTGGAGAAGAAACCACAGCGGCTGAAGTTTGGCTGGCTGCACGGCCTGACCACAGCCGCCGTGTTTGTACTGGCGCTTACGTTAATTGTCCATCAGCGTGAAAATCAACCGGCTGAGGATATCACCATACAATTCGATAAACTCGAGCGCTCTCGCCAGGCAGAGCCGGCAAAAAAACAGTCAGCCGAGGATCGATCTCGGCAATCTCTGCAGGCACCGAAAGAGTCCGCCATTGAGCGCATGGACCAGCCCGCACCGGTCGCCGCTGGCGCCCCACAGACCCTCGAACCGGCAGCGCGAGGCAATGTGGATACACAGGCTGAAGAGCAGTTACGGGCCATCATCCGCATGCAACAGGCTGGCGATGAACGCTGGAAAGCCGAACTTGAGGCCTTTATCAAGAGCCACCCGGATTATCCCCTGCCGGATGAACTGAAAAACTGATGCTGACCATCAGGACGCGGGCCTCGTTCGAGGAAACCATCAGGAAAAGCCGTTTCATCGGCCACGCAGCGTGTGTCGCCACGCAGGCCGAATCACTCGATTTTTACGAATCCGTGAGCGACCCGCAGGCGACACATAACTGCTGGGCGTGGCGGATCAACTTCCAGGTGCGCTGCAGCGATGACGGCGAGCCCTCCGGCACCGCCGGACGGCCCATGCTGAATGTCATTGAGCGCCGTGGCCTGGAAAACGTCATGGTCGTGGTGACGCGCTATTTTGGCGGGATCAAACTCGGCGTCGGGGGCCTGGTCCGGGCCTATTCCGGAATCACGGCGAAATGCCTGGACAGGGCCGGGGTCATCGAACTGTTGCCAACGGCGGTATACACCATCCGCAGCGGGTTTGAATGGGCCTCCAGCCTGCACGGCTTACTGGAGCAACTGTCAGCGGAAAAACTCGAAGAGTCCTATGACAACGAGGGTCTGATCCTGAAAATCCGCTGCCGGGCAGCAGACTATGACAGGCTGGTGACCAGCCTGCGTGATGTCTGCCGGGGCCAGGTGGCCATTTTCAGGCACTGAACTTAAGCGTCACACCCGGCAGACTCGCCGCGTAGTCAGCGCCCAGCAGTAGCGAAGGTGTGTAAAACCCACCTTCCACGTCGTTTTCCAGCAAAAACCCGACGATACCGAGGCTGGCCGTAACGGTCAAATCGTAGCCGTTGGGTGTCGTCATGGTGGCCGTAACACTGCGGCCATTCGCAGTGCTGGCTTCACCCCATATCTGCATCTGCGTGGTGTGCCGTTCGCTGATTTCCGGGCCGGTCACGGATTGCTCGATGCGTTTTTTCACCAGGTTCTGCACCCAGTGCATGCTGAGCAGTGGTTTCAGCATGCGCAGGCGTTTCATTTGCAATATGGATGAGGGCGGCGCCGACATGTAAACCTCGATATTGGGCACACCGGTACTGATATATGCCGTAAACACGTCCCCCCAGGGAATCGTAACCGCCAGGCGCTTACCGTGTCCGAAAGGGATTTCACGCGTCTTCCAGGCCAGCGGCACCCACTTCAGCTTACCGTCCTCGCGCACGCAACCGCCGCCCGCCAGTCCCTCGATACTGGTTTTCGCGGTGCCCGGACTCAGTCCGCCGGCGGCTTCGAATGCGAGGCACAATGCCGTCGCTGCGGGCAGGGCTTTGACCAGTTTGGCGGCCAGGCAATCGGTTGGCACGACATCAAACCCCGCACCCGGCAGCAGCACGATATCGGCTCGCCTGGCCTCGTCCGATTGTTTGTGCGCGCTGGCAAATACGCTGATTTCACCGGTAATGTCGAGGTAATGACAAGCATTCCTCAGGCATGCTTCAATCATCGGCTGGCTGGTTGCCGAAAACGGACCGGCGCAATGCAGCACGATTGAAATGCCCTGCAATGCCTGGTCGAGCGCAGCTGTGTCTTCGAGGTCAAAAACCAGGCTGTCAAGACCTGTTTCCGCGGCAATCGCCGCAATACCTGCGCGGTTACGTCCGGCCAGTATGGGTTTTAATCCCTGCTGCCGGGCTTGCCGGGCAATCAGTTTCCCGGTGTAACCGTTCGCTCCGTATATCATCCATGTTTTTTTCATCATCAACGCTGTCCCTGTGTTGACCCGGGCAATCTTAAAACAACGATCCCTGTTGTTTTGCAAGACTGTCTGAGGATTCGGATTCCCCGGCTCCGTCATATTTTTTTGCCTTGGGCGTGACGGGTTTTGGCTCGATCGATGCTGGCTTTGCAGCAGGTTCCGGGCCGGGCTCAGCGACACGACCAGGCGGTTTGGACTTGCCTGGCAATGCCGCTGCGGTTTTCTGCCCGGACCCGGCAACGGGCGGCTTTGTCTCCCGGTTCTTATTGACGACCCGGATCAGGTCCTGGAGCGTACAGGCTGCCTCGAGCCCATGACGCAAGGATTGCTTTTTGTGGATAAGGTAGCAGTTTCTGCGGCCGGATTTTGAAACGCTGATCATGCCGCCTTCCTGCAAATCGCGTACAATTTTTTGCACGGCCCGTTCGGTGATGCCAACGGCGGTTGCCACATCGCGCAAACGTGCTTCAGGGTCCCGGCTGAGACAGACCAGAACATGTCCGTGGTTACTGAGGAGTGTCCAGTTGCTCATAGCATCATCAGGCAGCGAGTGTTACATGAATTATATTTCGCGTTTATCTATTCTTCAATCAATAAGTTCAGATAAATAAAAGCATTTAAAATCAATGATCAAGAATACAGCCGACAAAGTCACCGAGGCCTGGCGCGAGTTTCTGCGTCTTGAGTCCGCAGGCGGTGTGATGCTGGTGGGCGCCGCCGTGCTGGCAATGGCGCTGGCGAACTCACCGCTGGCAAATGGTTACACGCATCTGTTGCAGCTGAATTTGACCGTGATGGTGGGCAACGTCGGCGTCAGCAAGCCGCTGCTGCTCTGGGTCAACGATGGTCTGATGGCGGTCTTCTTCCTGCTGGTCGGGCTTGAGTTGAAACGTGAAGTGATTGAGGGCCAGCTTGCGAAACCGGAACAGATCGCACTGCCCGCACTGGCGGCCATCGGCGGTCTGGTGGTGCCGGCCGCGATCTACTGGCTGGTCAACCGCGGTAACCCGCAGGGGCTTGCCGGCTGGGCCGTGCCGACCGCGACCGATATCGCCTTTGCGTTGGCGGTGCTGAGCCTGTTGGGTAAGCGGGTGCCCGCCAGCCTGAAAATTTTCCTCACCACCATCGCCATTCTTGATGACCTCGCCGCCATCGTCATCATCGCGATATTCTATTCCAGCGACCTGAGCACGACCTCACTGGCAGCGGCAGCTGCCGGTATTGCGGTACTCTTCGTGCTCAACCGCCTGCGCGTAAAAAGCCTCGCGGCCTACCTGATTTGCGGAATACTCATCTGGTTTTTCGTACTCAAATCGGGCGTCCATGCAACCCTTGCCGGCATCGCGGTCGCGGCATTTATCCCGCTGGAGGGTGGTGACGACGATTCGCCGTCCCGGCATCTCGAGCACATCCTGCACCCGTGGGTGGCCTACGGCGTGTTACCGCTGTTCGCTTTTGCCAATGCCGGTCTCGCGCTGGCCGGTGTACGCACAGATGACGTCACCGGTACCGTTTCAACCGGTATTGCCCTGGGTCTGTTTTTCGGCAAGCAAATGGGTGTCTTTGGCATGACGGCGCTGGTCATTGGCTTGGGGTTCGCGAACAAACCGGAAGGCTCCAACTGGACCATGCTGTACGGCATTGCGCTGCTGTGTGGCGTGGGGTTCACCATGAGCCTGTTTATCGGCAGCCTGGCATTCGAACACGGCGGCTTTGCGAATATCTCCGCGCTCAAGATCGGTGTCATCAGCGGTTCCCTGGCCTCGGCCTTGTGTGGCTGGCTGGTGCTGCACCTGAGCCTGCCAAAAGCCGCCTGAACACGACAGCCCGGTTATTGATGAGCACGCTTGTTGTGTGCTTCGAAAACCCAGGCATGAATTAACCCGAACATTGCACCGGCGCCGACTGGTGCAGTGTTCGAATTAAGGAACCTCTGATTAATTCAGAGGTTCCTGCGACACACGGACGTGTCGCCAAATCAGCGGCGCTAAGCCGTTGATTTGCAAGGCAGTCGAAAATGACACTTTTCGGCTGCCGCGCTCTGATAATGCCAGGATGGCATTAATCAGAGCTTCCTTAATCAGAACTTCGCTAAAGAATGTATGTGACTGCCAGTAAGCCGGTGACCGTCATGCTGATGGTGTAAGGCAGCGCCAGCATCACCATGCGCCCGTAACCCAGCCGTATCAATGGCGCCAGTGCCGAGGTCAGCAGGAACAGAAAAGCCGCCTGGCCATTGGGTGTCGCTACCGAGGGTATGTTGGTGCCGGTATTGATGGCTATGGTCAGGGCATCAAAATGCTCGCGCGTGATGCCACCGGTTTGCAGCGCATTGTTAATCTCATTGATGTATACCGTCGCAACGAAGACATTATCAGAAATCGCCGACAACAGGCCATTGGCGAGGAAGAACACCGGCACCTGGACCTCCATATCAAGGGTAAATATAAATTCAATGGTGGGCAGGAACAGGTGCTGGTCATTAATCACGCCGACGACGACAAAGAACACCACCAGCAGGGCCGTAAAGGGTAAAGCTTCAGAAAAAGCGCGGCCTAGCTGGTGCTCCTTGATAACACCGGTAAGTGCCGTAGCCAACACGATAACGGCCAGGCCGATCAGGCCTACTTCTGCCCAATGGAATGCCAGCGCCACGACCAGGAACAGGGCGACGCCTGCCTGGAGAATAATGGCAGACCGCTGTTTGTGCGTGCGCTTTGTATCTTCGCGGCGATCGTATTCTTCCAGTATGCGCCTGGCAGCCAGCGGCATCTGCTTGCCGTAACCCAGGATCCTGAATTTCTCCACCGCGATGCAGGTCATCAGTCCCGCCGCCAGCACCGGCATGCTCACAGGCGCCATACGCACAAAAAACTCGGCGAAATTCCAGCCGGCCACCTGGCCGATCAACAGGTTCTGAGGTTCGCCCACCAGCGTAGTCACACCACCCAGTGCGGTGCCCACCGCACCATGCATCAGCAGGTTGCGCAGGAATGCCCGGAAATTCTCGAGGTCCTGATGGGTTTCATGGCCGATCCCCGTGTCGTCGGCATGGTCATGTTCAGCATCAAAATCCTTGCCGGAAGTAACCTTGTGGTAAACACCATAAAAGCCGCTGGCGACGGTAATGATGACCGCCATCACCGTCAAAGCATCGAGGAAAGCTGATAGCAAGGCTGTAGAAAAGCAGAAAATCAGTGACAGCAATAGTTTGGATTTGATGCGTATCAGGATCTTGGTGAACAGGTAGAGCAGCATGTCCTTGAGGAAGTAAATGCCCGCGACCATGAAAATCAACAGCAGGATCACGGAGAAATTGGCTTCGGTTTCGTGATAGACGGTCGCCGGTGATGTCAGGCCAATCAACACCGCCTCGAATGCCAGCAGGCCGCCCGGTTGCAACGGATAACATTTCAGTGCCATGGCCAGGCAGAAAATGAATTCGACAACGATGACCGAGCCAGTGATGAAGCCACCCACGGTCCACATCAGTATGGGATTGATGACCAGGAAGAACAATATGGTCCGTTTGTACCACTCGGGAGCGTGACCTAGAAAGTTGGCATGCAGCGCATGGGTAAACGAGTTAGACATTGAGTTGATCCCGGTAAAATTGAAGCGAGGCGATCATTGTACTGATTTTGTCCGTCTTTGACATAACGGCGGCGGTGGTTGGTTTGGGGCTCGCGGAAATACCGGAAGACGCCAACCGGGCCGTTCTGTACGGCGTCGCGCAGCCGCGACAAACTGGCGGGGTCAATCAAAGAATCGCGGCGAGTTCGCTGCCTTCACGTATGGCGTACTTGGCATCCAGCTCGGCTGCCTTTTTGGCGCCGCCGATGATATGCAGCGACAGGCCCCTGCCACCCAGCGTATTGGCAAGGTCGAGGTTGCTGACCTGGCCGGCGCAGATGACGACATGGTCGACGGCCAGCAGCTGTTTTTCACCGTCGATGCTGATATGCAGACCCTCATCGTCGATACGTTCATAACACACGTTGCCCAGCATGTGGACGCCACGATGACGCAGGCTTAGCCGGTGTATCCAGCCGGTAGTCTTGCCCAGCGTCTTGCCCGGACTGCCGGGTTTACGCTGTAGCAGCCAGATCTCACGTGCGCAAGCGGGTGGCTGCGCCCTGACACCCTCGACACCCCCCCTGGCTGCCAGGGTCCGGTCAATACCCCACTCTTTCAGGTAGGCTTCGATCGGACCGGCTGACGTACCCGCATCCTGGTGGTCAGGCTGACTGAGGAACGCGGCAACATCAAAACCGATACCGCCGGCGCCGATGATGGCCACCCGTGCACCGATCTCGACCCGGTTGGCCAGCACATCGATATAGGAAACGACCTTGGCGTGATCGATGCCCGGCAGATCGATTGGCCGCGGATGGACACCGGTTGCCAGAATGACCTCGTCGTAACCGGCGAGGTCTTCGGCCGAAATACAGGTGTTCAGCTGCACATCGACCTCGGTGCGCTCCAATTCACCGCGGAAATAATCCAGGCTTGCACTGAATTCCTCCTTGCCGGGTATTTTCTTTGCCATGTTGAACTGGCCGCCGATCTCGCCCGCCTGGTCAAACAGGCTGACCCGGTGGCCACGCGGGGCGGCAACGGTAGCTAAAGCCAGGCCCGCCGGACCAGCGCCCACAACGGCGATGGCCTTGA
>JBFZEL010000014.1:0-6252 GCA_041306925.1 Lysobacterales bacterium | reverse complement strand
CCCACGCGGATCACGTTGCGGCGTTTGAGTTCTTCAAAAAAGCTCATGGCAACCACCAAAGGCCGGGCAATTCGCTACCCGTCTTGATTCCCGCCGGGCAATGACGAAGCCATCCGAAGATCGGTGATGTTGTGTCAATCACACTCAAAGTCATCTCCTGCAAGCGACCGGCAACCGGGCGGGAAACCCTTTTCCCGCCAGTAAGCCGGCGCGCCAATCTTTACCATTGTGGGAGCGAAATATTTCGAGGCTCTGAAACCCGCGCTTTCCTTTAGCCACACCCAGCGGTTCTGGTTTGAATCCGGTTCTACGAGGTGGTATGCCTTGAATGCAGCCATCAGCACCGGCAAGGACCCGGGAGCGCGCCCGGTCTTTTCCATCCAGTCCAGCAGTTTTTCCAGGCCGCGGCTATGGTCCCTTTCCGGAAATTGCATCGCATCCAGAACGGCGTCGAACGGGAATCCCGAATCAGGCCCGAACATGCTGTATAGCAGCAGCGTTGGCACCAGGCGGTCACCCCTTGATATGAATCGCGGGAGGTACTGCAAGTGGAAGTTGACGACTGAAAAACCATACACCACCACCTGCGGAAACAGTGACAATGCCAGCTCATCTTCATTGACGATCATGGCGGTCAAAGCGAGGTGACGCATGCAATTCACATATGCCGGGTCGATTTCCAGGCAGCGCCTGAGATCGGCCATGGATTCGGCTTGGAACCCCAGAGCCGAATAGCCCAGGCCGCGCCACAGGTAGCTCGTGGCGTTGCCAGGATCCAGCTGGATGGAGCGGTCCAGATGTGCCATGCCGGTAACATAATCCAAATTGTTATAGGCGATTTGCCCCATGACCGCCCAGGGCGTTGAGAGCCCGGGATCAAGTTCGAGCGCGCGCTCGGCAGCCTGTATGGCAAGGCTATCCCAGTCGCGCCCCGTGAATCCCCAGGATTCGACAACGGAATAGACCGCTGCCAGGCCTTCCCAGGCACGCGCAAATTCGGGGTCAAGCGCCACCGCGCGTTCATATAGGGCGATGCTTTCTTCCATGTGCCGGCGCTCCAGGAACAGGCCGCGGGCTTTCAGGTACAACTCGTAGGCATCCAGGTTTTCGGTGGCCGCGGCGACCGCTATGGCCGGCGTGTCTTTCAGGATGCCAAGCTCGGCGCTCAAAGCCGCCACGATGGCCTTGGCGATCTCGTCCTGGATGGCAAAGATATCCACCAGTTCGCGATCGAAGGTTTCCGACCAGAGATGCCGGTCGGTATCCGCGTCGATGAGCTGTGCGGTGATGCGCACGCGGTTGCCGGCCTTGCGTACGCTGCCTTCCAATATATGGTCCACCTTGAGCTCGCCGGCGATTTCCGCGAGGCTTTGCTTGCTGCCCTTGTAGGTGAACGACGAGGTGCGTGACGCCACCTTGAGACCCTGCACCTTGACCAGCACGTTGAGCAATTCCTCCGCAATGCCATCCGAAAAATAACCCTGGTCCTGCTCCGGGCTCATGTCCGTGAATGGCAGCACGGCGATCGAGGGATCGGTGGCAACCGTCTCGGCGGCGGCCGCTGGTGCTGCCTCGACATTTGCCTGCGCCACCGTTGCGGGCGCTTCACCCGGCTGTCCACTGAACTTGTCATAGATGAAATATCCCAGGGCCAGCACCAGTACGAAAATGATCGTGTAGTCGAGCTTGCGGCCGGTATGCCCGGTGATGGACTGGCTGCGGTCGATGTCCTTCTCGCGCTTGAGGCCCTCCGGCGTCATCTCGAAGGCCCACGCGAAAAGCAGCACGATCGGGAAGCCAAGCAGCAGGAACACCACGAAGATCTTCAACACCCAGTCCGGCGCGCCAAAGGTCTCGATGGCAAATTCCGCAACCTGCGAGACCAGCCAGCTGACCACCGCGTAGGCGATACCCACGCGGATCACGTTGCGGCGTTTGAGTTCTTCAAAAAAGCTCATCGACCGGCTTCCTCGAGGTTACCGGGCCGGGCCAGGGCGTTGAATCGTTCGTCATCGCGGAAGAAATCCCAGTCCG
Source organism: Lysobacterales bacterium (assembly GCA_041306925.1). Taxonomy (GTDB): domain Bacteria; phylum Pseudomonadota; class Gammaproteobacteria; order Xanthomonadales; family SZUA-36; genus SZUA-36. The sequence goes on along the minus strand of JBFZEL010000014.1, from coordinate 4,218 downwards.
GGTTCAGGTAAAGGTCCCAGCGGTTCAGGCCCGCGGGTGTCTTTAATAGCCGTTTGATTTCAGCCAGTGACTCATCGCGCTGCCCGATCATGCCGAGGACCATCGCCCGGTTGATGGAACTCACTGGACCTTCGAGGCTGTCATCTGATTCCGATCTGAGTTCCTGCGAACGGTTAAGCGCCGCTAATGCTTCGTTGAACTGGCCCGTACGCGCATAGGCGTATGCCAGTAAGTCCTTGGTAACGGCCTGGTTGGCGTCAGTGCCGGAGACATATTTGATGGCCCACTGGATAACTTCCCGTGAGTATTTTTCTGCGTTGGCGGCATCACCCTGGTAAAAGTGCGCTTTGGCGAGTGTATCGAGCGCCCAGATTTTGAAAGCCGGGTTGTTCAACGCTTGAGATAGCAGCGGGTTGCTCCATAAATCGATCAGGCCCTGGTAATCGCGGTTATACAGCAATACATTTACTGCAATCGAGAGATAGCGGGGTCCGATGTTGGGCGCAAGTTCAGAGAATAATGCTTTCGCCCCTTTAACATTACCATGACCCTGGAGCAATATCTGCGTCTTGTTGGTTTTGAATGTTTGGGTCGCCGGATACTTTTCGATCCACAGGTCAGCCAGCGGTTCCGCCCGTTCATAAGCGCCCATCAGCACCAGTGTGCCCAGCAGTGTGGAACGGGCCTCGAGGTTGGCCGGGTCGAGATCGATCGCCATCTGGAAATGGGTGATGGCTTGCTCAAACTGGCCGGTACGGCGCTCGGTCGAAGCCAGCCTGATCAACAGGTCCGAATCGCCAGGCTTGGCCTGGCTGGCTTGTGCGAATAACGGTTCGGCCGCGCGATAATCGGTCTTGAGCCGGTACAGGTATTCGGCTCTTGCTGCGAGCGTTTCAGGCAAGCCAGGCCCATATTTTTCTGCATTATTGAGTGCATCGAGCGCTGCCTGGAGGCGTTCCGGTGATTCGTCATAGCCCTGCCAGATGGCCTGCCCGTGGGTGACCACCAGCGCCGCCCACGCCAGAGCAAAACCCGGGTCGGATGCAACCGCCTTTTTCAGCCATTCCTCCGCGTTGATGTACTTGTCCGGTGAATACAATGGGTCGTTCAGGAACGCCTTGGCTTTCAGGTAGGATTCGTAGGCGTCGAGATTATCAGTGGGTTGTTGCGCGAGGGCGACGGTTTCCTCATCGGTCAACTCGCCGCGTATGGCCGTGACGATGTGGCGGGTGATCTCGGACTGGATGTCGAAGATGTTTTCAACCGTCATTTCGCGGTCGAAGGTTTCCGCCCACAGGTGCTCGTCGGTGCTCACGTCTATCAACTGGGCGTTGATACGGATACGGTTGCCGGCGCGCTGGATGCCGCCTTCGAGAATCTTTGATACCCCCAGTTCGGTGGCGATTTCCGGAATCCGCTTGGTGGTGTCGCGGTAGGTCATCACCGAGGTGCGTGAGATAACTTTCAGACCCTTGATATTGGCCAGTTGGGTCAGCAGGTCGTCGTGGATGCCGTCGGTGAAGAACAGGTCTTCCTGCACGTTGCTGCGGTTGGCGAATGGCAGCACGGCGATGGCCAGTTTGCTGATGGTTGGTGTGGCTTCGTTGCTGGCCTGGGCGATGGCTTCGACGGGGGTGGCTTCGACGGGGGTCAGAGCACTTTTCTCACTGGTGTCCGTGGCTTGACTGGAAGTTGGCTGAGAAAAGTGGTCTGACCCCGGTTGTGCGCCGCCCGGGGTCGGATCCCTTTTCTCATCACCGGCCTGACCGACTTGCACGGGGCCTTGCTGAGAAAAGGGCTCTGACCCCTTGCCTGGAGAAAACCGCGACTCCCATACAAAATAGGCCAGTGCAAAGGCTAGCACCGTGATGATGGTGTAATCCAGTTTGCGCCCGGTCTGCCGGGTGATGGACTGGCTGCGGTCGACATCCTTCTCGCGCCTGATGCCTTCCGGCGTCATTTCAAATGCCCACGCAAAGAGTGCGACGATGGGGAAGCCGAGCATCAGGAATACCACGAATATCTTCAACACCCAGTCCGGCGCGCCAAAGGTCTCGATCGCGAATTCCGCAACCTGTGAGACCAGCCATGCGACCACCGCGTAGGCGATACTTACGCGGATCACGTTGCGGCGTTTGAGTTCTTCAAAAAAGGACATCAGTTCGTACCTTCCGGCGCCGCCTGTTCAGACGGGTTGTTGACGTAATACTCGGCGCGCATGCGGGCGGCGGCATCGAGCATGCCCTGGTGGAAGGCGATGAATTCCGGGTTGTCCTGCCAGCGTTTGAATACGGGGTCCGTAAGTAGTTTCCAGTGATCCCTGAAACCGGCGTCCACGGCTGCCTTGAGCCCGCTTAGAACACCGGGCAGGTCATTTCTGACCGATGCCGCGCAGGCCGCGATGTATGACACCGAAGCAACGGGCGGTTCCGCCTGGTGCAATCGCTTCAGCAGTTCTTCAATTTTATCCAGCAGTGCATCGCGCTCATCTGCGGCGCCTTGCTGGTCCAGGAGATTTGCCAGTTCAACTGCAGGGTGCAGTTCGTTGCTCATGAGCGCTTGGCCGCTCACGTATCCGGCGGATTCCAGCACCAGGCGCAAGGTATCCCGTGCGGCATCGGTTTTACCGAGGCTTGCCAGGGCCATGGCACGAAGGCGTCGGAAATAAAGGTGTCCGGGTAAGGTTTCGAGTGCCTGGTCGACCTGTTCGAGCAGACCGGAAAAATCACCCCTGGCAAACAAGATGTCCCTCTCGGCCCTGCGTGTCCACTGGGCGTCGGCACCGCGTTTGCGGGCTTCTTCCAGCCAGTAGGCAACCAGGGTTTCATCATGCAGCTGCAGGCTGGCCTGCACGTTTCTATAGGCCATGTAAATATCGCCCGGTCTCAGGCGATGTGCGTTGCGGTACATGGGTATCGCACTTTGCGGCAAGCCTCTTTGCAGGAACAGGTCGCCCCATATTTCATAGGGTGTCGGGTCTTCGGGGTTGGCGGCCAGGAATTCCTGGATAATCTTCAGGCTGTCTTCATATTGCCGGGCATGCATAAACTGGTCTGCCAGGGCCCTGCGCACGGAGTAGGAAAGCGGATCGGCAAGCATGGCCCGCTCGGCCATGCGTGTCGCCTCGCGGACCCTGAACTGGTCTTTCAGGCTGCCGCGGTAATAGAGCATCGCGTCGACATGGTTTGGATTGACCTCGAGGGCTTTCAGGAAGTGGACTTCCGCCTCGCGTTCATGCGAAAGGTTATTCAGCACCAGGCCCATCGAGGTGTGGGCCTCGGGCGAGCCGGGATCGATGGACAGGGCTTTTTCAGCGGCGGTCTGTGCGAGTTGGTAGGCTTCCCCCGTCGGCAGGTTGCCGAAATCGGCAAGGAAGATGTAACCGTCGGCGAGACCGCTGTAGGCCGCGGCAAAAGACGGGTCGATTTCCAGCGCCTGGAGATAATAGTCAATGGCGCGTCTGAAGCCCTCTTCGGTAAAGGCGCGGGCGTGGTGACGGCCGAGCAGGTACAGGTCGTAGGCGGCAAAATTGCCGGTCGCGGCGGTGCTGGTGAGCGGTTTTGCATCGTGGCCGAGCAACGGCAGCTTCAGCGCGTCGACGATGGCCTTGGCGATCTCGTCCTGCACCACGAAGATGTTGTCGAGTTCGCGGTCATAGGTTTCCGACCACAGGTGGAAACCGTCATCGACCTTGATCAGCTGTGCGGTGATGCGCGCGTGGTTGCCGGATTTGCGCACGGAGCCTTCCAGGACAGTGGCAACGTTAAGTTTTTGCCCGATCTCGGCGATGTCCGCCTCGGAATTCTTGAACTTGAAGGACGATGTCCGGGCCGCGACCTTGAGGCCGTCCACCTTGGCCAGCAGGTTCAGCAGTTCCTCGGAAAGACCGTCGGAAAAATATTCGTTGTCGGCATCGGCGCTCATGTTGACGAACGGCAGCACGGCGATGGATTTATCGATAACAGCTTCTTCGACGGTGGATGTCGTGATCTTCGCAACCGGTGCGGTTGACGGCGTTTCGGCCGAAAACTTGTCCCAGGCAAAATAGCCCAGCGCCAGCAGCAGGATGACGATGATGCTGCGGTCGAGTTTACGGCCGGTCACGCTGGCGATCGATTGGCTGCGGTCCACTTCGGATTCGCGCTTGACGCCTTCGGGGGTCAGCTCAAAGGCCCAGGCAAAGAACAATGCGACGAAGAAACCCAGCGCCAGCACGAC
>JBFZEL010000013.1:0-4610 GCA_041306925.1 Lysobacterales bacterium | reverse complement strand
GCTTTCCGAGCACCCCGGGGCAACTGGTTCTGCTGCAACGACTCCACGACGAACTGAAAGCACTGGGTCTTGCAGATGTGACCCTGGACGCCCATGGATACGTGTTTGCCACGGTGCCTGCGACCAGTTCCAAAAAAGACGTGCCGGTTATCGGTTTGCTGGCGCACGTCGATACCTCGCCGGAGATGAGCGGGCTGGGTGTCAAGCCCATCATCCATTGCAATTACTGGGGCCAGGACCTGGTGTTTCCGGATGACCCCTCGGCGGTCATCGGCTTCAACGATAACCCGCACCTCGCTGGCCAGATCGGCAACGACATCATCACCGCTTCGGGCACCACGCTGCTGGGCGCCGACAACAAGGCCGGCGTCGCCGAGATCATGGGCGCGGTCGAGTACCTGCTGTCACCCCCGGAGATTGCCCACGGCCCGCTGCGGATCGGTTTTACCCCGGATGAAGAGGTTGGCAGGGGCACGGCGCACTTCGACGTTGCGGCTTTCGGCGCCTACTGCGCCTATACGATGGATGGCGAAACCCTCGGCGAACTGCAGGTGGAGACCTTTTCCGCGGATGCCATCACCGTCACCTTCCATGGCTTAAATACCCATCCCGGTTTTGCCAAAGGCAGGATGGTCAACGCCATCAAGGTGGCTGCCGATTTTATCGGCCGCCTGCCAAAGGCCACGCTGTCGCCGGAGACCACGGCGGGCTACGCGGGTTTCGTGCACCCCTACGTGATGGACGCCGGCGTCGAGAAAACATCGGTCAAACTGCTGGTGCGCGATTTCGCGACGGCGCGGCTCGGCGAGATGGAGCAACTGGTCGAACGGCTTGCGCAGGAGGCCGCAGCAGCCTACCCGGGTGCGCGCGCCGAAGTCCGCGTGGAGCAGTCTTACCGCAACATGAAAGAAGTGCTGGAGCACCACCCCGACGTGGTCGAAAATGCCTGCGAGGCTTTCCGCCGTGCCGGTCTGGAACCCCGCATCGAGCCGATCCGCGGTGGCACCGACGGTTCACGCCTGTCGTTCATGGGTCTGCCCACGCCGAATATTTTCGCCGGCGAGCACAATTTTCATTCCCGTTACGAGTGGATATCGACCAGTGACATGCACAAGGCGGTCGAGGTGATCATAGAGCTCTGCCGGGTCTGGGAAGAACGCGCTTCAGGATGATACCAGCCGTTCACATGCGCAAGGCGGTCGAGATGATTATTGAACTTTGCCGGGTCTGGGAAGAACGCGCTTCAGGATGATACCGGCCGCTCACATGCGCAAGGCGGTCGAGGCGGTCATCGCGCTCGGCCGGGCCTGGGAAAAACAAACTTCAGGATAATGATATGACAACCAAAACCGGTACGTTCAGCCAGTTTCCCCGCGCCTTCTGGGCCGCCAACACGATGGAGATCTTTGAGCGGATGGGCTGGTACGGTTTTTATGCCGTGTCATCGTTATACCTGACCGGGGCGGTTGAGGATGGCGGCCTGGGGTTTTCGTCGGCAGACCGCGGCGTGATCCAGGGTCTCGCGACTTTCTTCCTGTACCTGTTTCCCGCGGTTTTCGGGGCGCTGGCCGACCGTTACGGCTACAAACCGATGTTCCTGGCATCGGCGGTCGTGATGGCGCCGGCCTATTTGCTGTTATCCCTGCCCACGGGTTTCTGGCCGTTCCTCGGCGCCTATTTCCTGGTGGCGGTCGGTCACGGCATGTTCAAGCCGGTGGTGATCTCCACCGTCGCCAAATCGACCAATGAAGAAAACGGCTCGGTCGGCTTCGGCATTTTTTACATGATGGTCAATGTCGGCGGCTTCATCGGCCCGATCGTCGCGGGTGTCGTGCGCGGCTGGAGCTGGAACCTGGTGTTTTATGCCTCAGCCTTCTGGATCGTGATCATGATGATCGTCTGCCTGTTGATCTACAAGGAACCCCAACGCGATACCGAGGCCGAGGGCCATCGTTCCCTGGCCGAAGTTTTCAAAGGCATGGTCGAAGTCGTCGGAAATTTGCGCTTCTTCATCCTCGTCAGCGGTGTCTTGGTGGTGCTGGTGATGGGCTCGAAATGGTGGGAGTTTTCGTACGTGGGCACGGTTGCGGTGCTCTGGATCGGCGGAAATCTTTTGCTGGATCTGCTGTTCCGGCTAAGCGGTGCCACCCGGCAGAACCGCCCATGGTTTTTGCAACCGATGGCCATAGGCGAGGGACGCTACCTGTTGTTCCTGCTGCTGATGGCGGGTTTCTGGATTTCATTCAACCAGATATTCATGACGCTGCCGGAGTACATCCGCGATTACGTTGACACAGCGGACCTGATCAACGCGTTCGGGCCGGCAGCGTCCTGGGTCACCACCATCGCCACCGGTCTTGGCTTCGATACGGCCAACTGGTCACGCGCGGTGCTCGAGCACGGCCAGATCAAGCCGGAGCACCTGATCAACCTCAACGCGTTCGGTATCATTTGCTTCCAGGTGCTGATCTCGTGGTTCATGCGCAAGACTTCCCCGCTGACCAGTATCATCATCGGTGTGTGTGTCACCATCGCCAGCTTCGGTCTTTACCTCCTCGGCACGAGCGGCTGGGTGGTGGTCTCCGCCATCCTGGTGTTCTCACTGGGCGAGATGATGGCGAGCCCGCGCTCGAAGGAGTACGCCGGGCGTATCGCGCCGCCGGACAAGGTGGGTATGTACATGGGCTACTTTTACTGGTGCGTGGCGCTTGGCCACCTGTTTGGCGGCCTGCTGTCGGGTCTGACCTACCAGCACTTCGGCCCGCATGGCACCAACCAGCCCGGCCAGATGTGGATCCTGTTCGCGGCGCTGGCGGGGATCACGGCGGTCTCGCTGGTGATCTACAACCGCTGGGTAACGAAAGATGCCGCTCGTTGCAAGACGGAGATGGCGCACTTGATTGAAAAACCAGCTGCCGGGGATCAATGACGGCCTTGCAGGATGCAGCAAAAGACAGGCAACCTGTGCGCGTGATGCGTACAATCAATATTCATATTCGCCAGGTGTTGGTTCAATGGGATTAAAAAACCGGGATCCGTTCGAGATCTTCGCCAGCTGGCTGGAAAAAGCGACCCGCAAGGAGATCAGCAACCCGAACGCCATGTCGCTTGCAACCGTCGGCAGGGATGGGCGGCCATCGGCGCGCATGGTGCTGCTGAAGGGTTCAGGACCGGACGGGTTTGTTTTCTACACCAACCTGGAAAGCCTGAAAAGCCACCAACTGGCCGAAAACCCCCACGCGGCCTTGTTATTTTACTGGAAGACGCTGGAGCGCCAGGTACGCATCGAGGGATCAGTGAAGCAAGTTTCGGACGAGGAAGCGGACGCCTATTTTGCGACCCGCGGGCGTGCCAGCCAGATCGGCGCCTGGGCCTCGCGCCAGTCACAGCCGCTCGAAGGCTGGGCGGAACTGGAAAAGCGGGTGGCTTATTACACCGCAAAATTCCACGTGGGCCCGGTGCCGCGGCCGGATTTCTGGTCCGGCTTCCGCCTGCATCCGGAACGCATCGAATTCTGGCAGGAAGGCAAGTTCAGGCTGCACAAACGTTTTGTTTTCACGCCGCCGGAAAACGGCGAGGGGCCGTGGCAGGTCAGGCAGCTTTTTCCATGATTCCGGGCTGGTAAATCCGATGAAAAGGTGCGCCTTCCTGACGCTCGATGAAACCGGTGATTTCGTGATCGACGACGAGCACGCCATCAAACCCCTCGAGGCGCTCGGCTGGCAGGTCTCGACCCTGTCCTGGCGCCAGCGCGCCATACCCTGGAGCGATTTCGATATCGCCATCATCCGTTCGACCTGGGATTACTGGAACGACGTGCCGCTGTTCCTCGATACGCTCGAGCGGATCAACCGGGCGACGCGTCTCGCCAACCGTCTCGACCTGGTCTACTGGAACCTGGAAAAGACCTACATGCGCGACCTGCAGCAAAACGGTATCGGTATCGTGCCCACGCTGTTTGCGGATTCGCTGCAGGAAGATTTTTTGCCGCGTTATCAACGCGAACTGGCCGTGCATGAGATCGTCGTCAAACCGGTGGTGGGCGCCAACGGTGAAGATGCCTACCGGGTCAGGGCGGACGATACACCAGGGCGGCTTGCGGCCATTGCGGCGCGCTTTGTCAAACGCGCTTGCATGCTCCAGCCATTCATGCCGAACATCCTTGGCGAGGGTGAGTATTCGCTGTTCTTTTTCGGCGGTAACTACAGCCACGCGATCCTGAAGAAGCCGGCGGAATCTGAATTCCGTTCGCAGGAGGAACATGGCGCCGCAATCCTCGCCGTCGAACCATCCGAAAAACTGCTGCAACGCGCACGCCAGGCCATCGACACGATTTCACCGGCACCGCTGTATGCGCGCATCGATTTCATCCGTGATGCGCAGGACGATTTCCTCGTCATGGAACTCGAAATGATCGAACCCTCGATGTACCTGAGGATGCACCCGCAAGCGCCGGCGCGCTTTGCTGCCGCGATCGATGCCTGGGCGCGTTCGGGCTAAGGTCCGGACTAGTTGAAGTCGACGGCGTGACGCTTGAGGTCGGCCAGCTTCACGATCTTCAGCGCGGCGGCGTGGGTTGCCTTGAGGACCACCTTCGGTGCGACGCCCGC
>JBFZEL010000012.1:0-2925 GCA_041306925.1 Lysobacterales bacterium | reverse complement strand
TGGTTCCCGCCGTCGAATTCACAGCGCCGAGCACGCCTTGGGTAAAGGGTGCGGCCCGACGTGCGATTTCCGTATCGAAGTACGGCGCGTTCCAGATCGAAATATCGAACAGTTTGGGCCGGTAGACAATGTAGTCGTCGTAAACAGGCTGCACCTTGTTGACGTTGTCGGGGATAACGCCCGGGGTGTCGTAGTTGTAAATGAAGGACATCGCATCCCAGTTGCGGCCGGGCCAGCGCTTGGTCGGCGCGTTCAGCATGAGGTGCTGCTTGATCGGCTCGGGCTGCTGGAAGTCGAAAGTGGCAAAGCGGATGTTCTTGCCGGTTTCCAGGGTCTGGCCGTTCTCGTCGACGAGGTCACCCTTGCCCTTGCTTTCCTCATAGCTGATCGCCGCCCATGCCGACCACTGGGAGAAACTCGTGCACTGGGTCGACCACGAACTGGGGTCGTCGTTGGCGACGCAGTAAGACTGCAGGCTGATGCGCGGACGCGAAGACCCCGTCTGGCCTTCCATGAAGCGACCGTCCTCAGCGATACAGGAGTTGTATATGAGGTCGCCGTCAGCGCAGTAGTCGGGCAGGCCATTGGCGCCGTCCCAGATCCAGCCGGTTCCCGGCACATAGCGGCCTTTGTCCGCATAGCACCACTGCTTACCCTGATCGCCGGAATTGAGCGGGCATTTGGCATTGTCGGTGATCGGAACGGGAACCGACATGACCGGCCCGGTATTCGCGAAATCCTTCAAGTGCAGGAAGCTGTACCAGACGTCGGTCTTGTGATTGACGGTCGAGCCGGACCAGCCTTCACCCGGGCCTTCGCCTGAGCCCGGCAGCAGGCCATCGGGGTCTTCCTGCCAGACGACTGCAAAACCGGCATTCTCCTGGCCTGCTACCTCGATCTTCCAAGCATCGCGAACGCCCGATGTCAGACGTTCGGACGGCCACCACTGGACCTTGGTGCCGCCGGTGACAGTGTCTTGGATGATGCGACCGCGGCGGGCCCACACGCAGCCATAGGGCACCTTGCCGATCTCGCGGATCGCCTGCAGTTGGCTGCCGCCGAGTTCGCCCTCCGCCTTCATCCGGCTGTAATCGACATATCTCTGCAGGCCGAGTACTTCATAGGGGTTGGTGTTGTCCGCGACGGTGTCGAGCGGGCTGTCGCCGCCAGTACACACCCGGCTGACCCAGGTCACGAGGATATGGTTACCGACGACTGCCTGCGAGACGTTGACCACGTCGCCGCCGCCCTCGCTGACCACCTCGACGAGATGATCACTGTCGATCTCGTAGCGGCCGGTGACGGGGTTGATGTCAATCGGGGTCGGGTCAGGCGTTTCGGTGGAGGGCCCGTAGTAAAAATAGTCGCAGCGTTCGATGGTCGGGTTCTTCAGAAGGTCCTGAACCGCCGAGCCCGAAAGGCCGCTGGTGTCGCAAACATAACTGCCCGTGTGGTTGACGACAAAGATCGGGCCGACAACGGTCGAGGCGGATTGCGAAAGGTTCCAGCGCCGCCAGGTGGCGCCGTCATCGAAAGAGATGGCGGACAATACATCGCGCTTGCCGTGACCCGCATAAGCAGGTTCGAACTCTTCGCCGGTGACCGGATTGACCCACACAGGGTTCTCGACGGGACCGTCATTGAATGCAGCCACCAGGGGCTTGGCCTGGGTGCGGGTGAAAACCACGGAGCCGTCGGCGCGGGTATAAGTGAGTGGCTGAGTCAGAACTACACCTGCGCCATCCTGTGCCGGTACGTAGAACTTCCCCATTTGCACGTTGGAGAACTCTGTTGGGAGATCGGGGGTTCTTGATATGTTGGGTCGCAGCAGCGGTCCATCGTCTCCGTCATAGATAACGGCCTGTGCGACAGGCCCGTAGGCAATGGCTAACGCCGAAAGCGTCGCCGATACGATCAACTTCATTTGTGGCCTTTTCATGGCTCTCTCCTGATTTACGACCTTAAAAAAGGCCACCCCCTTTACCGCAAGGTTGCCTACTCAAACGTACCAGAATCTCTAAAGCATCTTTCTATTTACGGCAAAGCTTATACAGCCTCGGTAGTCCCTTTTACAATATAGAGAAAAACATTTTTTGAGCACATGACAATTCGCAATCACCCAAGGAAATTTTTCAATAAGTATATTAGCAGGTAGAAGTCTTTTTTAAAGTGAAAAGTGTCGCGCAAGCATGGCGAGCATGCCGATTGCATCGAGCGGTCGTGGGAAATCGATATTTTGGCTCGCGCGATCGCGAGGATTACCGATTAACAGTTACGGGAGTCTGAGTAAAACCCTCCGGGCGCCAGAAGCGCACGGAGGAAAACCGCAAAGCGAATTTATCGCGTCAGCGCATAGGTCGAGGCCGGCAGTGTGCCCAGGTCGATGCCAGTACCCGCCACCACAAAGTAAACGGTAATGTTGTCACCCAGCGAGGTTTCCATGCCAGTGGTGATCATGAGTGCATCGTTGATTAGATTGCCATCCTGGTCGACGCCGTTGAGCCCGTAGATTTGGCGGCCGTTGAAAACTCTCATCCAGGATTCGACTGGGTTTCCGGTTTCGGCCACCCCGGAAAGATTGCCGGAATAGACGGCCGCCCGTTCGGAATACTGGTTGCTGGATCCATCCCAGCAGTCGACGGTCAAGTTGATGGCCATGCTCATCCGCTTGTTTTCGGCTACCAGGGCGCCGCTGCTGTCTAGCTGGGCGATACGGCGCGTCGGCAGAATATCCCAGTCAAAGTCGAAAAACTTGTTCGGGTCGTTGACGGTACACCCCGTGGGAATCGGTGCTGTCAGCAGTTTCATTGCGGGGGTGGTATGGAGCAGCGTATTGGTGCCCGCGGAATAAACTCGAAAGCTGACTTTGATGCTTTCGGGATAGCCGTCGCCGTTGCTGTCGGTGGACTTGAAGAAAGGCACGGC
>JBFZEL010000011.1:0-4044 GCA_041306925.1 Lysobacterales bacterium | reverse complement strand
CCTTTCTTGTTAAGGAAGCTCTGATAATGCCATCCTGGCATTATCAGAGCGCGGCAGCCGAAAAGTGTCATTTTCGACTGCTCTATAAATCAACGGCTTGGCGCCGTTGATTTGGCGACACATCCTTGTGTCGCGGGAAGCTCAGAATTGATCAGAGGTTCCTTGCTTAGAAAGAAGCAACTCTGCCAGGGCGGAGACCACCGCTCGGTCCTCGTAAAGGCGGTGCTTCCGCTCCCGGATCCTGCCTCGAATCTCGGCCCTGAAATCTGTCGAACGCCCCAATTCGACAGCAATCGATACATACTCACCGAGATCGTGGGCCACCAGTTGATCCAACTCCAGAACACGCAACATGGCTGCGGTATGACGGCTTCTCATGCTGGCTCCGGGCAGCGTCACCGTCGGCACATCGAACCACAGTATTTCCAGCGAAGAGTTGCCGCCTGACCAGCCGGGAGTATCCAGATTGATATCGACGCGCTCGGCGATGCCAAGGTACTCATCCTCGGTGACCCAGCCCAGCAGACCCAGGTGCTGTTCCATATTCAGTCCGTCCTGTCTGAACCGGTCAGCCAGGTATTGGCGAAATTGCTCAATTTCATGCCCGTGCGAGGAGGGCGTCAGATGGAACCGGGCCCCCGGCAGGCGCTTTGCGATGCTGACCAGTGCGGTATTCGTGACCGGCAGCCATTTGGGCGCTGATTGTCCGACAAAATACTCCACGGCCGCGGGGACCCCGGGCCATCCAGCCGGCTTGACGGGCTTTCTGTCGGGGGGCAGGAAGCATGTTCCCAGGCCAGGTAAACGGACCAGGGTTTCGTCATAGTCCGCATCTCCATCGTCCCGCTCCATCAGATCCGGGGTCAGGAAGGCGTCTATCGTATTCAGCCGGCTGGATACCGGGTGGCCCCACAGCATGTACTGGCGCTCAGCCAGTCGCTGCGTCGAAAGCACCTGGACCATGGGATGCATGCCAATGTCCAGGTAGATCAGTACATCCTGTCGCGCTTCACGAACGGTTTGAACCCATTCCGCTGCGCTTTTGCTGCCGGATTCAAAGCGGCTAACCGCGCCTGCCAGAAAACGCGACACCTGATCCACTGTTTCGGATAGATGAAAACAGGACACTTCAAATTGCTCCCGGTTGAGGCCCGTGATAAATGCGCCGAACAGCTTGCTGATGGTATGCCGGAACAATGAGCCGGAGATGAAACCGACCCGCAACTTACGGGGCCCGGCATCCTGGGGTTCAGCCGCTTGCTGCGCGGCTGCAGACCGGTTTGGAAGCAGCGCCGCATTGGCCATGTCCTGTATGACCCGCGCCTAGCGTCTCTGCGCCGGGGTTGTATCCAGTTCCAGGTAATGCAGGAAAAAATGGGTGCTGAAGGTGAGGCTCTGCAGAATCTCATTGGGATCCCGCCTGGAGAAATCACAGGCTTCAAACCAGGTCAGGCCGCTTTCGAACTGAGCCAAAAACTGCGCTTGCTGGTGAAGATCCCGGTGAAATGGGGTGCAGGGAGTCGTCATGGCGGCAAACCTGGCCGTCAGGCAGCCCGCGTCCAGGTGCAAAGCGCTGTCGATGGCCTGTCGCGCAATATCCAGCCGTCCGAGTCGAATTGAATCATGTGCCAGCATCATCCAGGCCGGCGCGGTTCGCACCAGTTCAGCAGCGTTTCTTCGTGCTGTAATCTGAACATCCGGCGCGGCGTCTGCCAACACCAGGGCCCTGGCCAGGCCGTCGGCAATCTGTGCCTGCCGGGGAAAACGACGTGAGAGTTTTCCAAAGCAGTCGGCAGCAATTTCTCCTTTCCGCAGGCGCAACGCCAATTGTCCATGCAACTGCATGGCCTGAACATTACCGGGCTCAGCCTGCAGAGCTACCGCCGTGGCTTCGAACGCTCCTGCAGGATCCCCTGCAGCAATTTGCGCCCTGGCCAGACCCAACAGCGCTACCACGTGCCCCGGCTGCTCATGGGTTACCTCCTTGATAAGTCTTACTGCCCGGGTATAGTCGCGCTCCCTGAAAGCCAGCTCAGCAGCCAGCAAGCGGATGGGAACGGACTGCGGGTCAATAACACCGGCGCTTCCGATCATTTGACGGGCTTCGTCAAGCCGGCCAAGCATCATCAGCGCCTGGGCACAGATGCCATAACCCTCGGGGGCATTGGGGTTGCTTTCAAGATACTGACGGCCCAGCTCAAGTGCCCGGTCGGGTTGGTTGTTTTCGATGGCCCGGTTGGCTAGTTCGAGCATGGCTGGTGCCGTATTTCTGACGGGCGATCAGTATAAACCACGACGCAGGTTAACCCGGAACAAAAATTCCCCAACGCATTGACTCAAATTAAGGAACCTCTGATTAATTCAGAGGTACAAGCGACACATTTACGTATCGCCTAATCAGAAAAAAAACGGCGCTCAGGACCCGGACCGATCCATGCTTCCAACCAAGCAATGGGATCAGGCCTAAACAAACCCGAACAAAGCGGCCAGGAAAAGTCAAGCCTGCAGCAATGGTGTCGCAGACATTTTTCCGGGCTTGTTGAAAGGTCCGTAAATGGCCGACTCCGGTTGTACCCAGCATTGAAAATTAGGCTTAGCGAGAGACCGCTTAAAACCAGTAAGTCGCCATAGGATTCGTGCAGATTTCAGCAGCACGAATAAACGGTTCCGGCCAATTGCGGTCTTTCGAGTAAACCAATAAACGTAGCAAATGTGGCGGTGACGTCAGGATCATCGCCAGTATCGAAGACCCAGCAGTGATCAGGACCATACTGGTTCACCTCGACAAAAAAGGGCGAAATGCTGCTGACAGCCTGTTGCCGGACTGCCGTGCTTCACCAGGCTTATCATCGGATTTATTGATTTGAACGAATGAATCCAGCACTGGTTTTGACTTACCGCTTCAAACCTCAGGTAGCGGCAGGACTTTCTACGCCTGGATGTCATAATTGGTGTGAAACAGACTGGTGAAGAGGTGGACTCGAGCCTTCACCGGGCAAATGACACTATAACTCGCTGATGGCCAGACAACCTATTGATGAAAAGTGCGTTCCAATACATATTGGTTTCTGGCAATATGGCTTTAATGCTACCTTGTATCTTACTTCTCGCAGCATTGCCAGGCGAGCATCTTCTGTGGGCAGGCGTCGCCAATTGACCAGATTTGCGAGCGAAACCGCGTCCAATGTTGACTGGCCGATTCTTTTGAAACCGCAGACAATTCCGCGTGTTAGGCGTACCACTGTTGATTACGATTGCACTCCAGTGGGTGGTCAAAATTCGGCGCTCGCCCACAATTCTTACACTGCCGTGCGCGTAATCCGATCGGCCCAGGTCCGAGCGTGCGACACCTGGAATGCCCTTAACACTAAGCCTGCACACAGAATGAACGCAATGACAGACACCGATATCACACCAACGCGGCCCTCTTTTTCAAATGCAAACCCGGCCAGTATCGAACCGGCAGTTGCTCCAAAGGATTGCAGGCCAGGAATCATCGCGACAAATCGACCCTTCTCATCGTTCATCGCAATGAGGCTCATCACATTCGAGAAATTCACATTGATGGACAATTGGAAACTTGTTGCCACTAGGAAGTACGAAAGCACGGTAATCTTGACCATCTCGAGGCAGAGCAGACTCGCGATAGTAATTATGATCGCCAACGCGAATGATTGGCGCGCGCCGAGAATGCGTCTCAGAAGGAGAGCTACGAAGCCGCCAAGTCCACCAATCAAACCGCCAAGCGCCAACGAGTCCAGCATTGCGGCTTGTGGCAGCCCAGACCGGCTTCCAACACGCTCAAGGAAATACCAGGCGGCAACGTAGCCTGCGACGAAGAGAAACATGCTCGCTAAAGCAGTCACCGTACCACGCGATGCATCTCTCATTTGCGAAGGATCCATGTCATGCGGCCGTGGCACTTGGCTCTTTCCGGAGCGTGGAAGGCAAACGATGAACATGGCCGAGAAAATGCTGATGGCGGAGAGGACAACAAACGCGCCGGCGTAGCCGAGCACCGACGTTGCCTTTGGCACAGCAGCG
>JBFZEL010000010.1:0-3016 GCA_041306925.1 Lysobacterales bacterium | reverse complement strand
GACAATCCAGCCAGTGTTTTGCCACCGGTCATGGGGACCGCGGCCGTTGGTGAGGATAGCAAGGAAGGCGACGCCACGACCCGCAGCAAATCAAGGGAGGCAAGACGATGAGCAGACCGGTATTGTTGATATTTCTGCTGGTATTTGGCGGTCTGGGCCTCGCCAGCGTATTCACGGTCAGCGAGACCGAATATGCAATCCGGTTCCAGCTGGGCCGCATTGTCAATGTCGATTACCAGCCGGGTCTGAATTTCAAATGGCCGTTTGTGAATAATGTCCGCAAGTTTGACCGGCGCATTCTGACCCTCGATACAGACTCCGAACCCATGCTCACGTCAGAGCAGAAATACGTCAACGTGGATTCATTCGTGAAATGGAGGATCGTCGATGTTGCACGCTTTTATACATCCACCCAGGGCAATGAAACCATCGCCTTGAACCGTTTGCACGGCATCATCAGTGACCGTATCCGCAACCAGATCGCCAGCCGCACGCTGGTTGAGGTCGTGTCGGAACAACGCGTCACCACCATGAAGGCCATTGCCGAAGCCGCCAACAAGGCGGCCGAAGAGTTTGGCATCGAAGTGGTCGACGTCCGTATCAAGAGTATCGAGTTACCCGACGAGGTACGTGAATCCGTCTTCCGCAGGATGCAGGCAGACCGGCAGAAGGCCGCCAACCTGTACCGTTTCGAGGGCAGGGAATCCGCGGAAAGAATACGTTCAGATGCCGACAGGCAGGTCCAGGTACTGCTCGCAGAAGCCGAACGCGAAGGCCAGAAGGTGCGCGGTGAAGGTGACGCGATCGCCACCAAGACCTATGCAGAGGCTTATGGGCAGGATGAGGAGTTCTTTCGTTTTTACCGCAGCCTGCAGGCCTATCGCTCGGCATTTGGCGACAGCAGGGATACGCTCGTGATCGATCCGGGCTCCGAGTTTTTCGACTATTTTGGACAGGACGGCCGACAGCAGTAGGGCGGGTGAATTGCCGGTGCAAGTCGGGGATCTATCTTGGTTGACGACCTGCTGACGGCGGTGGCGCTCTTGCTGATTCTCGAAGGTCTGCTGCCAAGCATTGCCCCCTCGATGTGGTTGAAGATGATGCACGAAGCAGCCAAACTGGGCCCGCATGGTATCCGGGTTGCCGGCATCATCAGCATGTTATCGGGTGCGCTTTTATTGTTTATTCTGACATGACTCCATGCAGGCGAAAATTGGCATTGAAATGACAAAAAGCATCGTTGTATTGGGCACCCAGTGGGGTGACGAAGGTAAAGGCAAGATCGTCGACCTGCTGAGCAGGGACGCCGATGCCGTGGTCAGGTTCCAGGGCGGCCACAACGCTGGCCATACGCTCGTGGTCGACGGGCACAAGACGGTACTGCACCTGATCCCCTCCGGCATCCTGAACGAGGGCGCCAGGTGCCTGATCGGCAATGGGGTCGTGGTTTCGCTCGAAGCCCTCAAGACCGAAACCGAGGCGCTCGAAGCCTGGGGGGTCGATGTCCGTTCCCGCCTGGGCATATCGCCCGCCTGTCCGGTGATCATGCCCTATCATGAATTGCTCGACCAGGCGCGTGAGAAGGCCAAGGGTGACAACGCCATCGGCACTACGGGCCGCGGCATTGGCCCTGCTTACGAAGACAAGGTGTCACGCCGTGGCATCCGCATCTCGGACCTCTACAAGCCGGGTCTGCTGGCGAGGAAACTCGAAGAGGCGATGGACTACCATAATTTTGTGCTGGAAAAATATTTCGGCATGCAACCCATGGTGTTTGACCGGGTGCTGGATGATGCATTGCAACTCGGGGCCAGTTTTACCGACCTGGTCATGGATGTCAGCGGGGAATTGCACCGCCTGAGAACCGAAGGCAAACGCATACTGTACGAAGGCGCACAGGGCAGCCTGCTGGATATCGACCACGGCACCTACCCGTTCGTGACCTCGTCCAACACCACCGTAGGCGCGGTCTGCACAGGGGCTGGCGTGGGCCCCAACGCTATCGATTACGTGCTGGGTATCACCAAGGCCTATACCACGCGCGTGGGCTCGGGGCCTTTCCCGACGGAATTGTTCGACGAGGTCGGCGCCGGGATTGCCAAGCGTGGCGTCGAGTTTGGCGCGACCACCGGGCGGCCACGCCGTTGTGGCTGGCTGGACGCGGTGGCGCTGCGCAGGGCGGCACACGTCAATGGCGTCAGTGGTTTCTGTGTGACCAAGCTGGATGTCCTCGACGGTATCGAAACCATCAAGGTCGGGATTGCCTACCGTCTCAATGGCGAAATACTTGACATACCGCCACAGAGCGCCGAGGACTGGGCCGAGCTGGAGGTGGAATACGAATGCTTCCCGGGGTGGCGGGAAAGCACCCGCGGCATCACCCGTTTTGACGACCTGCCGGCCAACGCCAGGAGTTACATCGGCGCGATGGAGGCGCTGTGCGGTGCACCGGTACACATGATTTCAACCGGGCCGGACCGTAAAGAGAACATCATCATCCAACACCCGCTGGGCTAGATCTGCAAATATTGGCAACGACTGCATAAAAAACCCGCCAAAAGGCGGGTTTTTTATACCATCAAATGGTGCCCAGGAGAGGACTTGAACCTCCACTACCTTGCGATAACCAGCACCTGAAGCTGGCGCGTCTACCAATTCCGCCACCTGGGCAGGGGGCTGTGGAAAGGGGGTCCACAGCCCGGTGGTCCGGAAGCAAAGGGGGAACTTCCAAACCGGAGCGGACTTTACCGATTTCGACCTTAACAGTCAATAAAATTCCATGCCGTAGCGTGTTTTCAGACGCTGCGCGCAGGCGGTCCACGACTGCGGGAATCGGCTGGATCCGGGTTGAAGCCAGCCCCCCTTAATCGGGTTACAATGACAGCTCTCACAATCCAACGAGATTGCCATGGTGAAAAAACACAAACCCGGTGGTATTGGCCGGCAGGAAGACAGGGATATTAACGCCACGGCGCCCGAACGCGATGAAATCATTGCACTGCTGGAAAAACACGGG
>JBFZEL010000009.1:0-5746 GCA_041306925.1 Lysobacterales bacterium | reverse complement strand
ATGTTCGGCAAGCTGATGTCGATCTCGGACGATATGATGTGGCGATATTTTGACCTGCTGAGCTTCAGGGGCAATGACGAGTTGGCGGCGCTTAAGCAACGCGTTGCAGACGGCGCAAATCCCAGGGACATCAAGTTCCTGCTGTGCGAGGAGATCATCGAACGGTTCCACGACCGCCAGGCGGCCGTCACGGCGCGTGAGAATTTTATTGCCCGTTTCAGTGGTGGTGCGCTGCCCGCTGAAATTCCCGAGCAAACACTCGACAGCGGCGGGCAGGGTATCGGGATTGCCACCGCGCTGACACGGTGTGGGTTGACTTCCAGCAATTCCGAGGCCTTCCGCATGATTCAGCAGGGTGGCGTGCGCATAGACGGAGAGAAGGTCAGCGACCGTTCGCTGCACCTTGAAACCGGCTTCAAGGGCATTCTGCAGGTGGGCAAACTCAAGTTTTGCAAAGCCCATGTCGAATAACGCGCCGCTGACACCCGCCGAACTGCTCGAACTGCGTCATCGCCTGGATGACATAGACAGCGGTATCGTCGACCTGATCGCCGAACGCCAGGCGGTGGTGACAACGATCGCCGAGCACAAGCTGAGAACCGGTCTGCCGTTGCGTCATTATGAACGCGAGCGCGAGGTCATCGAACGCGGTGTGGCCCGTGCCGAATCGCTTGGTCTTGCCGGTTCCCTCGCGCGCGACATACTGCAAACCCTGATCCACCACTCGCTCGGCAACCAGGAAACCCACAAACTGGTGAGTTCCGGGCACGGCCACGGGCTGCGTGCGCTGGTGATCGGCGGTCTTGGCCGCATGGGTGAGTGGATGTCGCGCTACCTGGATATGGTCGGCTACGCCGTGGATGTGGCTGACCGGGTCGAGCGGGAAAGCGCATTTTGCCGGGTGCATGACTGGCAGGCCCGGGTGCAGGACTATGACCTGATCGTGGTGGCCGTGCCTCTCAGACCAAGCAACGACATACTGTTGAGCCTCGCGGAATTAAAACCCCGGGGCCTGGTGTTCGACATCGGCTCGTTGAAAAGCCCGATGCGTGAAGGTCTGGACGCGCTGCACCGCAGCGGTTGCCGCGTGTGTTCCGTACACCCGATGTTCGGCCCCAACGAGATCGGTCTTTCCGGGCGGCACATCCTGTTTGTCGACGTGGGCAACCAGCAGGCGATTGCCGAAGCCCGCGCCCTGTTCGCGCACACCGCAGCCGAGTGTGTCGAGCTGAGCCTGCAGGAACACGACGAGGTGATGGCCTGGGTGCTGGGTCTTTCACACCTGGTCAATATCGCATTTGCAGGTGCGCTCGCCCGCAGCGGTGAAAAGGTGCCGTTGCTGAAAAGGATTTCCAGTTCCACCTTCAATGCGCAGTTGAAGGTGGCAACGCAGGTCGTATCCGAGAACCCTCATCTGTATTACGAAATCCAGCAGGGCAACGTCAATACCCCGGACGTGAGCGGCCAGTTCAGAAGCGTGCTGGATGAACTGGTGACAGCGGTTACGCGCGCGGATGAAACGGTTTTCACAAATCTCATGACCGCCGCGAAACAACGGTTGGCGGGTGATGACATTACCACCGGTAACGGCCAGTCTTGAAACGGCTTGCGGATGTGGATTGGCATAACTGGCAGGCCCGGGATCCGGCGACGCTGGTGTTTGTGATCAGGGATGAAAAAATACTGCTGATCGACAAGAAAACCGGGTTTGGCAAAGGCAAGGTCAATGGACCGGGTGGCAAGGTCGAACCGGGGGAAAGCCCGGCGGACTGCGCGGTGCGGGAATGTTACGAGGAACTGCGGATCAGGGTTGCCAATCTGCGCTATTGCGGCCAGCACCGTTTTCAGTTTGTCGACGGGTATTCACTGCTCGTGTGGGTTTACAGCAGCACGGAATTTGAAGGTGTGCCGACCGAAACCGCCGAGGCCAAACCATTGTGGTTTCCACTGGACAGTATTCCTTACGAACGGATGTGGCAGGATGATTGTTTATGGCTGCCCCTGCTGTTGCGTGGTGAGCGGTTCCAGGGTCGCTGGTTGTTTGATGGCGACAGGATGCTCGATCACGAGTTGGTGACGGATACCTGAGTTTTACCGCCGGGGCTATTGGCCGCAATGAATTTTCAGGGGAATCAAGGATAATGACAACAAGACTGAAGCAGCTGTGCCGCACAGGTACAACCCTGGGACTGTCAATGACAATGCCAATCATGATGATTATGACGATGATGATAATGCTGCCGGGCAATGGGTTTGCGGACCAGACGGCGCTGCAGGAACAGGCCGCACAGATCACCCGCAAGTACCTGCTGGCCGACACGCATATCGACGTGCCCTATCGCTTGCACAACGGCTGGGTCGATGTCACGGTCGCGGCGCCTGACGGCCAGTTTGATTATCCGCGGGCCCTGCAGGGTGGCCTTAGTTTGCCCTTCATGTCGATTTACACACCGGCGGAAATGAAGCAGGACGGTGACAGTTTCGAACTGGCCAATCAACTGATCGATGCGGTCGAAGCCATCGCCGCACGTGCGCCCGACAAGTTCATGCTGGTCGACTCGGTAGCCGACGCCAACAAGGCTTTTGCCAGCCAGCGCATCGGCCTGGCCATGGGTATGGAGAACGGTTCGCCCATCGGTAACAAAATTGAAAATATCCGGCACTTCGCCGACCGCGGCATCCGTTACATTACCCTCACGCATGGCTTGAGCAACCAGATATCCGATTCATCCTATGACGAAAACCATCCGTGGGGCGGCCTGAGTCCGTTCGGCAAAGAGGTGATCCGCGAGATGAACCGCGTCGGCATCATGGTGGATATCTCGCATGTCTCAGATGACGCCTTCTGGCAGACACTGGACGTCACCAGGGTGCCGGTGATCGCGTCCCATTCTTCGGCGCGTCACTTCACCCCCGGTTTTGAACGCAACATGAGTGATGAAATGATCGTTGCGCTGGCCAGGGGTGGTGGCGTCATCCAGATCAACTGGGGTTCGTCATTCCTGACCGCGAAAGCCAATGCCTACTCGAAGGCATTGGATGACGCGCAGACAGCCTGGTTAAAGGAAAACGGTTTTGCCGAGGAGGGTCCCGAAGCAGAACAGTATGCGCAGGACTACCGCGCAAAACAGCCGTTCCCTTTCGCCACGCTGGCGGAAGTCGTGGATCATTTTGACCACGTCATCAAGCTCGCGGGTGTCGATCACGTTGGCATCGGCTCCGATTTCGATGGTGTCGGCGACAGCCTGCCGATCGGTCTGAAAGACGTCTCGGACTACCCCAACCTGGTCGCCGAGTTCCTGCGCCGGGGATATTCAGAAGACGCCATCGCCAAGATCATGGGCGGTAACCTGTTGCGGGTGTGGACCGAGGTCGAGGCCTATGCTGCGAAGCGCAAGGGCTGAGCGGGCAGTGGCTTTGGTTTTGGCAAAGTACCGGCACGTGTTGACAAGAGACGTCCGGGCAGCGCGGGTTTGAAGTCATGACCGCCTACCTCGCCGTTGCCCTGACCGCTTTTCTGGCCGCCGGCATGACCCTGTATTCCGGTTTCGGCCTGGGCACGTTGCTGTTGCCGGTTTTCAGCCTGTTCTTCCCCGTCGAGGTGGCCGTGGTCGCCACGGCGTTGGTGCATGGCGCCAATAATGTCTTCAAGGTGTCCTTGCTGGGAAGGCATGCCGACAGGGAAGTCGTGTTGAAATTCGGTCTGCCTGCCATCGCCGCGGCGGTGCTCGGCGCCCTGGTGCTGGCGTGGTTCGCCCGGTCCGATACAGCGCTCGCCATCGAGGTGAATGACGCTGAATTTGCCAGGATTACGCCGGTCAAGCTGGTCATCGGCCTGCTGATGATCGGGTTTGCGTTGTTCGAGTTGCTGCCGCGTTTCCGTTCGCTGAACTTCGAGCGGCGTTACCTGCCGCTGGGCGGCTTGTTGTCCGGTTTTTTTGGCGGTCTGTCCGGGCACCAGGGTGCGCTGCGCTCGGCGTTCCTGGCGAAGACCGGTCTGAGTACGGAGCGTTTCGTCGGCAGCAACGCGGTGATCGGTTTTCTCGTCGACCTGACCCGTATATCCGTCTACGTGGCCCTGTTCACCCGGGCCGGAGGGCGTGTCGGTGAGTTCGATGGCTGGTCACTCGTCATAACCGGCGCGGTTTGCGCCTTCTGTGGTGTCATGTTGGGCAAACGGTTTTTGCACCAGGTGACCATGGCAAGCGTGCAGACCCTGGTGGGCCTGCTGTTGTTTGGCGTCGGCCTCGCCCTGCTGAGCGGGATTTTGTAGGGCCAACCGTGGCGGGACCGTGGCAACCCGGGTCTCAACCCGTCAGTTTGCGTTCGTCCAGTCCGATACTGCGCGCTATGATCTCTTTCATGATCTCGGAACTGCCGGCGTAAATACGCGATACGCGGGCATCGGTAAACATGTGGGATATCCGGTATTCGCTCATGTAGCCTGCGCCGCCGTGCAGTTGCACACAGTTGTCCATGACCGTGGACTCGAGTTCGCTGGCAAACAGTTTGGCCTCGGCGGCCAGTTCCGCGCTCAATTCGCCCTGGTTGTGCAGCAACACGCACTGGTCGATGAAAGTCTGCAGAATATCCAGCGAGGTGCGCATCTCGGCCATCTTGAAGCGGCTGTTTTGGAAAGCTCCGACAGGTTTGCCGAAAGCCTTGCGTTCGAGAATGTAGTCCATGGTCACGTCAAAGGCGACCTGCGCGTGGGCGACCTCCTGGCAGGCGCTGATCAGACGTTCTTCGGCGAGGTGATGCATCAGGCTGTAGAAACCCTTTTCCGGGTCACCCAATACGTTTTCGGCCGGTACCCGCACATTTTCAAAAAACAGTTCGGCGGTGTCCTGGGCCTTCAGCCCCATTTTTTCCAGATTGCGGCCACGGCTGAACCCGGGCATGTCGCTTTCGACGATAAAAAGGCCGATACCGTGCGGCTTGTCCGGCACGGTCCGCGCAGCAACGACGAAGGCGCCGCCGTTGATGCCGTTGGAAATATAGGTCTTGGAACCGTTCAGTATCCAGTCGCCACCATCCCGGGTGGCGCGGGACTTGATCCCCGCCAGGTCGCTGCCGGCATTGGGTTCGGTCATTGCGATGCCGAGGATGGTCTCGCCGCTGATACATTTTGGCAGCAGGCGCTGCTTGAGTTTTTCACTGCCCAGGCGCCCGATGTAGGGTCCGACCAGGCGGCTGTGCAAGGAAAGGAACAGGCTGATATCGCCGTGACGGATGGTTTCTTCGATAACGATCTGCTCAAAACGGAAATCCCCGATACCCGGGCCGCCGTATTTCTCATCGACCCACATGCACAGCAAACCCTGCTCGCCGGCCTTCTGAAATGCGG
The DNA here is from genome assembly GCA_041306925.1 of Lysobacterales bacterium. GTDB lineage: Bacteria > Pseudomonadota > Gammaproteobacteria > Xanthomonadales > SZUA-36 > SZUA-36. The sequence goes on along the minus strand of JBFZEL010000009.1, from coordinate 399 downwards.
CAGGATCGCAACGTCCGTTTGCGCGCCAACTTGCGACGTTGGGTTCAATTTCCGACTGCATAAAACGGCGTACGCTGTCGCGGAACATTTCATGGTCTTCATCGAATATCAGGCGTTTCATGGCGGGTGTTTTTCCTGGTCAAAAGTATTTTGCTAGAGTATCAAAACCGGGCAACTGCAGCACTGCTGTTCCACCCATTCAAAAGGTCACCCTTAATCAGTGGGGAAGCCAAGGTGATGTGGTATGTCGCTTCAGGACACGTCGTGAACCCCTCCATGGGGACTCGGTCGCGACGTCCATCAACGCCATGCTAACCTGGGAGGCACCGCTCCAGCGCTTCCTGCGCTCGCGGTGTACCGTTCATCCTGAACATAACGGTCCTGAATCGACATACCACA
>JBFZEL010000008.1:0-4293 GCA_041306925.1 Lysobacterales bacterium | reverse complement strand
CGATCTTAGCCTGCTACGCAGGCCAGTACACGTGTCTATTTGCAGGATTTTCGTACGGTCTAACCGTCACAGTTATCGGCGATATAGGATTTGGCTTCGTTCAGCGTTTCGAGACGTACATTGTCATCCATGCGGGCGACCGTTCCGTCTTCCGTCTGTACCATGACCCGGGTCGAAGGCTCGAGCTGGGAGACTATGGTTCGTCTCTGCGCGCATGCCTCGGCAATGATTTTTTCGTTTGCTTCGAGTTCTGCGCGTTTCTCGGCGCGCTCGTCCCTCTTTTGCTGGGCGGCGGAAGGCTGCGGTTCAGTGGGCGTACTTAAGTCTGCACTGTCCGCATCCGGCGCAGCAGCGCTGTCACTGCTTTCACTTTGCTGGATGGATAATATTTCTGCCGCAGTGTTTGCGGGTGGCCGGTCGCCAAAGTGGACCACGCCGTTGCCATCTACCCAGCGATAAATTTCATCCGCCGCGCTGGCATCCGTTGCCGGATTTGCGAGAGTGGCAATAAGAACCGCAAACATAATGGTTGCAATACGCACTTCCGTGTCCTTGTTCGAATGAATTGCAAACGTTTTATATCACAGTTCCGGGCTCCCCCCAATATCATTGAGAGGTATGCGTGTTATTATCGGGGACAAACAATGTAGTGGAATTTTTGATGATTTCGGACCAGTCAAAACGCAGACGTGGCGTGTACCTGCTACCCAACCTGTTGACGTCGGCTGCACTTTTTGCCGGTTTTTACTCGATTATTTCAGGTATCAACGATAAGTTCGAGGCGTCTGCGATCGCCATTATTATTGCGGGATTACTCGATGGGCTTGACGGGCGCGTGGCCCGCATGACGCATACCCAGAGCGATTTCGGCGAACAATACGACAGCCTGTCGGACCTCATCTCGTTCGGGCTGGCGCCTGCGCTGCTGGCGTTCAACTGGTCACTTTCGAGTCTTGGTGAGATCAGTACTTTCGCCGGCAAACTCGGCTGGCTGGCCGCTTTCCTTTACATGGCCTGCACCGCCTTGCGTCTCGCCCGTTTCAACACGCAGGTGGGCGTCGCCGACAAACGCTATTTCCAGGGTCTGGCCAGCCCGGCTGCCGCGGGCACGCTGGTATTTACTATCTGGTTTTTTATCGATAACAACGTCAGTGGTGAAACCGTCCGCTGGCTGATTTTTATTGAAACCATCGCCCTCGGTATCCTGATGTTTTCAAACATCCGTTATTACAGCTTCAAGATTGCCCCGAACGGGGAGAAAGTTCCCGCAATGTGGCTGTTGCTGGCAATGCTGATCATCGTCTTGCTGGCGCTTAATCCACCCGTCATGGGCATGACTTTTGGATTTATATATGTCGCCTCCGGTCTGCTTGTGACCATCGCCGGGCGGCGTAACTGGAAGTTAAAACGGCACCAGAGGATAACCGGGGAAACGTCCGTTGATACCGGCGCCGTTGCATCGGCAGCGGATGACGCCAGCGGTGCGGGAGATCGGCACGAACCCGGTGGCCCACATGCTTAGCAGCAGGCAGCAGGCCTACCTCGAGGCGATGGACATCGCGGTTTGGAATTTACGTGAAGCCGTGCCTGGTGTAACGGTTGCTACAAACGGACATGCGCAACTGAAACTTGGGCCTGGCAGTGGCGGGGTGTTACTGGTGTGTGCCACCGACAGTGAGTCGGCCGGCCGCCTTGCCAACGACATCAACCGGTCACTGGGTGGTGCGCCGGTGTGGGCATGGCCGGTTAGCGATGCAGACGGGATCAGCCTGGACTGCGCGGTTGCAGAGAATCTTTTCACCACGGTCGCTTTTTTTGGCAGGCAACTGTCCCAGCAGTTTTTTGCCGGCGAACCTCCGGCCCATTGCAGATCCGCAAAGCTGGTGGTGTTACCGTCAATACAGGAACTGCAGCACAGCGGCGGGGCACGCAGGACGCTTTGGCGCAGTATTTGCCGGTCGGGTATGATCGATCCGGGCTAACGCTCTTTGACTGTCACACCCGACAAGCAACATCCCCTGATCCGCCGACTGGATCTCGACGACGTGGACCGCATTCATGAAATCGAATTACTGGCCTACGCCTTTCCGTGGTCACGTGGTTTGTTTGTGGACTGCCTGCGGGCCGGTTATGCCTTTTTTGGCCTGCAGGTTGGCAGGGAACTGGCAGGCTACACGATTTTTAACTGGGCGGCCGGTGAAGCGCACTTGTTGAACCTGTGTATACATCCTGACTGGCAACAACGGGGATATGGCAGCCTGTTGCTGGAGTACGCAATCAATCATGTCGTAAGACAGGGCAATGAGTCGATGTACCTGGAAGTGCGTGCCAGCAATACGCGCGCTGCGCGGCTCTACAGGAACAGGGGATTCAGGGTCATTGGCAGCAGGCGTTCTTATTACCAGGCGGGCGATGGCCGCGAGGACGCGGTCGTCATGCGGCTCGCATTCCGTTCCCCGGATCGCGGGGATTAATCCAGTAACTTTCTGAGTTTTTTGATCTGCTCCCTGAACCCCGTAACCCTGGTATTGTGCTCGTCGAGACGCTGGCGCTCCTGCTCTACGACAGCCGCAGGCGCGTTGTTGACAAATTTGCTGTTGCCAAGTTTGGCCTCGGCTTTCTTTAAATCCGCCAGTTCGCGTTCGAGCATCTTGTCGAGCCTCGCCATTTCGTCAGCCACGTCGACCAGTCCCTTGAGTGACACCAGGACTTTCAGATCTGCGACCAGCGCCACTGAATATTCGGACGTGTCAGCGTCCGCTTCGAGCCATTGGCCCACGCGGATCCTGCCGACGCCCGAGAGCAGCGACGCAAACTGCTCCTGTCTGTAACTGTCAGTGTCCGAGCCTGCCTGGAATGCAACATCCAGGAGTTTGCCGGGGGCCACATTCAGTTCGGCACGGATGTTCCTGACGCCTTGCAAAACAGTCTGCAGCCAGCTGATTTCAGCCTCCGCTTTCGGGTCGGAATTGCCCGCGGAGGGATACGACTGCAGCATGATGCTATCGCCATCGATGTTCAATGGCGTTTTCAGAAGCTGCCAGATTTCCTCGGTTATGAACGGCATGAACGGGTGTAAAACGCGCAGGCTGCTTTCCAGCACGTGCAGTAACGTATAACGGGTGGCATTGCACTCCTCTTCGGAACCCTTCTGCATGACCGGTTTGGACAGTTCCAGGTACCAGTCGCAATATTCGTTCCAGAAAAATTCGTAGAGACGCTGCGAGGCCAGATCAAGCCGGTATTCGTTGATGTGGGTGCGCACGTCGCCGATCATCCTGTGCAGCCGGGACAGGATCCACCGGTCTGCCGGACCGGTCAGGGTCACGGCGGTGACCTCGTGACCGGCGGTGCTCATCAGTACGTATCTCGCGGCGTTCCAAAGCTTGTTGCAGAAATTGCTGTAACCCTCGACACGGCCGAGGTCGAAGCGGATGTCGCGGCCGTTGGTTGCCAGCGCCGCAAACGTGAAACGCAGCGCGTCGCAGCCGAACGCAGAAGTTCCCTGCGGAAAATTCTGGCGTATGTTTTTCTCGATCAGCGGCGCCATGTGCGGTTGCATCAGCCCGCTGGTGCGCTTTTTGATCATGTCCTCGAGGCTGATGCCATCGATCAGGTCGAGCGGATCGAGCACATTGCCCTTGGACTTGGACATTTTCTGCCCATGCGCATCACGGATCAGGCCGTGCACGTATACCTCGCGGAACGGCACATCGCCCATGAACTTCAGACCCATCATGATCATCCGGGCCACCCAGAAGAAGATGATATCGAAACCGGTCACGAGGACATTGGTCGGGTAGTACTTGTCGAGCCGTGGTGTTTTATCCGGCCAGCCGAGGGTGCTGAAGGGCCACAGGGCGGATGAGAACCACGTGTCGAGCACGTCTTCATCCTGCCTGAGTGACACCTCGTCACCGAGACCGCCGCGCCGGCGGGCATCGGCCTCATCGATACCCACGTAAATGGCGCCATCGGGGCCATACCAGGCAGGTATCCGGTGCCCCCACCACAACTGGCGGGAAATGCACCAGTCTTCGATACGGTGCATCCAGTCAAAATAGGTCTTGCTCCAGTTGTCGGGAACGAAGCGTATGTCGCCTTTCTCAACCGCCTCGATCGCCGGTCCGGCGAGCGGTGCGATTTTCACGTACCACTGGTTGGTGAGATACGGCTCAACCACGGCCCCGGACCTGTCGCCGTGGGGGACCATCAGCACGTGGGGCTCTATTTTTTCCACCAGGCCTGCAGCTTCGAGATCGGCCACGATCTGTTGGCGGGCGACAAAACGGT
>JBFZEL010000007.1:0-2949 GCA_041306925.1 Lysobacterales bacterium | reverse complement strand
TTGCCTTCCAGCGACTCGATCAGTGCGGATTCCTCGCCGCAGATATAGGCGCCGGCGCCCATGTGGATCTCTATATCGAAATCGAAACCCTTGCGGCCGAGAATACTCTTGCCGAGCAGACCCGCGCTGCGTCTTTCCTGTAGCAATTTCTGCAGCGCAGGACGCAGGTAAAGATATTCTCCACGCAGGTACAGGAAGCCCTGGTTCGCGCCGATGACACCGGCGCACATGGTCATGCCTTCGAAAACGACGTTGGCGTAACTGTTCAGCAGGATTCGATCCTTGAAGGTGCCCGGTTCGCCCTCGTCGGCATTGCAGACGACAAAATGAGCGTCGCCCGGCGCATCGCGGCACAACCGCCACTTGGCCGCGGTCTTGAAACCGGCGCCGCCGCGTCCGCGTAAATCGGATTTATCGATCGATTCGAGCACCGATTCACTGCCCTTGACGACAAAGGCCTCGATGGCGCTGCCACGGATGATCACATCTTCGAGGAGTTTGTCACGCCGTTGGATGTTGTCCTCGATGCTAAAGAATGTCTTTGGCCACCTGGCGACGGGGACGCCGGCTTCGATGAGGCCGACCATCTTGTGGATACGGTCATCGTCCAGGCGGGCAACCGCCAGGCCATTGACCAGCAATGCCGGACCCTGGTCACAGAGACCGGTACAGGAGGTCAGGTCAACGCAAACGCGCCCGTCGGCCCTGGTCACGCCGGGCTCGATACCGAGTTTCCTGCACATGCTTTCGAGCAACGCCTGGTTGCCGAGCATGCGGTCGGTGATGTTGTCACTGAAGCGGATGTCGAAGTCGCCGCGCGTCTGCGTGCTCAGAAACGAATAGAAATAGATAATCGAAACGATTTCCACGCGTGGCATGTGCAGGCGTGTGGCGAGCAGTTGTATCGCTGCTTCGGGTACATGGGAGTAATGCCGTTGTATGCTGCAAAGATGCTGCAGCAAGCGCTCGGGTGCGTCACCTGAATCGGCCAAAAGCCCGTTGACGTAGCTTTCAATGTCTGACATGGCGCGCACCTTGCAAAACCACGAAAACACCATTGCGACGCCAACAAACACTTCTCATTTCGGCATTCCTTCTGCTGTGCCTGACGGGACTCGAATGAATACTTTTATGTGTGCAGTAGAACACTTCATGCCAACAAATTCACTGATCTGCGTCACTTGATTTGGCGATTTTCCGGGCCCCCAAAAGACATCACTTTTCAGACCAGCTTAGACACGCTCGGCGGCGGTTTTCCAGCCACCTTCTGGGCAGAAATTCGCCGTTTTGGAGTTCTGAGTGGCACGACCTGATATCTGTCAGCTACAATCGGTCCACTTACACAAAAGCGGTCAGCGCAAAATTCCCGGTTTAACTAAGCTGACCGCAATTCCCGGGGTTATGCGCGCCTGGACGGGATTTTCAGATTTTGCAGGCGGCAGCAAAGCGGAGGCTTGACAGATGATGGAACTCAACACGGCATGGGAATTCGGCTCCGCTCTCGGGCTGGGCGCACTCATCGGCCTGGAGCGCGAGCGGACCCGCGGGGGCGGCGAGTCCTTCGCCGGTGTCAGGACCTTTTCGCTGGTGGCGCTGTTTGGCGCGCTCGCCGTCTACGCCAGTGAACTGTCAGGGCTGCCGTGGCTCGTCGGGCTGGTCTTTCTGGCGATCCTCGCCCTGGTGGTAACGGCCTACCAGACAACCGCGCGGGACGGTGATGTCGGCGCCACCACGGAAGTTTCGATACTGATCACCTTCTTTGTCGGCAGTATCTGCGCCTGGGGGCAGGTGGGTATCGCTGGTGCCGTTACCGTCGTGACGATGCTGTTGCTCGCGCTCAAGGGTTGGTTACACAACCTTGCAGAGCGCATCGAGGCATCCGATGTCGAGGCGACCCTCAAGTTCGCCATCATCACGCTGATCGTATTGCCGCTGGTGCCGAATACCAACTTTGGTCCCGAGGGACTCGAGGTCATCAATCCCTACAAGACCTGGTTGATGGTGGTGCTGATTGCCGGGCTCAATTTCGTCGGTTACATCCTGGTGAAGGTAGTGGGCCGGGAACATGGTTTCGGCATCACCGGGTTGCTGGGCGGACTCGTCTCGAGTACCGCGGTGACCCTCGGGTTTTCTCAGCGCAGTCGCGCTGAGCCCGGTTTGACGCCTGTTTTGGCGCTGGCCATTTTGCTGGCCTGGACGGTGATGTTTTTCCGTGTCGTGGTGGAAGTGGGAGTTGTGAATTTTTCCCTGGCGCAGGACCTGGCCATGGGTATGCTGCTGATGGGCGTGGTCAGCGTTGGAATCAGCCTTTTACTGTTCCGGCGTGGTCACAGCGAGGCAGTGGCGGAAGTACAGTCGGGCAACAATCCGTTCGAACTTGGAGATGCGATCAAGTTTGGCGTTCTTTTTGGCGTCGTCATTTTCGTCGCCAGCGCGGCCCAGGTATATTTTGGCGATACCGGTCTGTACCTGGCCGGTGCGCTGGCCGGTCTGACGGATGTGGACGCCATCGCACTGTCGATGGCCAGCCTCGCTAAGCAGGACCCGGCCAGTTCCGGTGTTGCCGCACGCACGATCGTCATCGCGGTGATTTCCAACACCATGGTAAAGTGCGGCATGGCCATCTGGCTCGGCGCGCCCAGTATGCGCCGCACGATGATCCCGATCACCGCGGCGCTGGCGCTGGCCGGTATCGCTGCCGCCTTTTTGGTTGGCTAGGCAGGCTGGGGGGCAGGCTGCGCGCTCTTCAGTCAGGCGCACCGGGATCGACGATCACCCGTTTGAAATCACCGGTAAACTCCAGCCGCTGCTCCATCGCAGGGGTCATGTAGACAGTGCCGTTCTCATCGATGACCGCGACCTGTTGCAGATTGAGGGCACGGGCCACGTCCGGCCAGCCGTCCAGACCCGCCACCACCAGCGCCGTGGCGACCCCATCCGCCAGGATGC
>JBFZEL010000006.1:0-2803 GCA_041306925.1 Lysobacterales bacterium | reverse complement strand
AACACAAGGTATCGCTGGACAAGGTCATCAAGACCATGCGTGAGACCGGCGCGGATATGCAGAACCGCTACAAGGAAACCTCGCGGGGTGGCCTGGCGGTCAACGTCATCGAATGTTGAACTGGCAACGCAACCAAGCCCTGGCGGGCAGCCTGTGCCTGCTGCTGGCCTGTGCCGCAGCCGCCGGGGACATGTATAAATGGCAGGACAAGGACGGCGTCTGGCATTTCAGTTCAACCCCCCCCGCAAGCGAAGAAAAATACGAAACGATGGAGATGCCGGCCGATCCGAGACCGATGGTCAGCATGCGCAAGCTGGGGCCGGAACGGGAGCCTGAATATTCGTTCGTCAATAACACCTGGGGACCGGTCGAACTGGAACTGCAAATAACCGAGGCCGAAAACGTCACCACTGAACCGCCGTTGCCGGCGCGCATGGTGATACCCGGCCAGAGCGAGCAGCGTCTGTTGAAAATCCGCCCGACCGACCCGTCCGCAGGCTTCAGTTTTCGTTTCGCCTACCAGCAGATGATCGGTCCGCCGCTCGCGGAATTGCCGGAGCAATACAATTACTACCCGCCGTTTCCGCTTGGCCTCGAGTTTCCCATCAGCCAGGGGTTTGATGACGATACCACGCACAAGGACCCGCCCAATCAATACGCCGTGGATATCGTCATGCCCGTCGGCACACCGATACTGGCGGCGCGCGCCGGTCAAGTCATGGAAATGGAGGATGATTTTCACGGCGCAGCGCAGACGGAGCGTTACCTGACGCGCTCCAACCACATCCGCCTGCTGCACGATGACGGCACCATGGCCCTGTACGCGCATCTGCAGGCCAACAGCCTGCGGGTCAGGCCCGGGGCGAAGGTCAGCCGTGGACAATGGATCGCCAATTCCGGCAATACCGGCTACAGCAATGGCCCGCACCTGCATTTTGTCATCCAGTTGAACGCCGGCATGTCGCTGGAATCGATGCCGTTTAGTTTCGTCACGCCCACCGGGGTCATGATGACACCCGCTAAACGCATGCTGATCAGCGGCGTATTGCCAAATAAATAAATCTTCAGGTACGACTCTGTTAAAATCCGCGTCTTGAATTTACCGGCCAGAACTCCACCCATGTCAGAACTGCAACAACAAATCGCCCGCCGGCGGACCTTTGCGATCATCTCCCATCCGGATGCGGGCAAGACCACGCTGACCGAGAAACTGCTGTTGTTCGGCGGCGCCATCCAGATGGCGGGTGCGGTCAAGTCCAAGCGGGCGGCCCGCCATGCAACCTCGGACTGGATGAAACTGGAACAGGAACGCGGCATCTCGGTCACCAGTTCGGTGATGCAGTTCTGTTACCAGGATTACATCGTCAACCTGCTGGATACGCCGGGTCACGCGGACTTCTCCGAGGACACCTACCGCACCCTGACGGCGGTGGACTCGGCGCTGATGGTGATTGACTGCGCCAAGGGCGTGGAAGCCCGCACCATCAAGCTGATGGAAGTCTGCCGTCTGCGCCAGACACCCATTTTCACGTTTATCAACAAGCTCGACCGGGAAGGCCGCGAACCCATCGAACTGCTGGACGAGGTCGAATCGGTGCTGGGCATCCAGTGCGCGCCCGTGACCTGGCCGATCGGCATGGGCAAACGTCTCAGGGGCGTCTATCACCTGGTCGACGACGTCATCCACCTGTACGAATCCGGCAAGAATTACGTCACCCAGCAGGCCGTGATGATCCCGGGCATCGACAATCCCTTGCTGGATGAACGCCTCGGTGAATACGCGGCACAGGAGTTGCGCGATGAGATCGAACTGGTGCACGGGGCCAGCCATGCGTTCGACCCGCAGGCCTACCTCGACGGCAACCAGACACCGGTGTTCTTCGGCTCGGCGATCAATAATTTCGGTGTCACGCCGTTGCTAGACGCATTCGTAAAACACGCGCCGGCGCCCGCATCAAGGGCCAGCACCAGGCGTGTCGTGCACAGCGATGAGGACGCGCTGACCGGTTTCGTGTTCAAGATACAGGCGAACATGGACCCCGCCCACCGCGACCGGATCGCCTTCCTGCGCATCTGTTCCGGCCACTTTATCCAGGGCATGAAGCTGCGACATGTGCGCCTGGACAAGGATGTCAAAATCCCCAACGCGGTGACCTTCATGGCGCAGGACCGGGATTTTGTCGACGAGGCCTGGCCGGGGGATATCATCGGCCTGCATAACCACGGCACCATCGCCATCGGCGACAGTTTCAGCGAAGGCGAAAAGCTGCAGTTTACCGGCATCCCCAATTTTGCCCCCGAGTTGTTCCGGCGCGCGCAACTGCGTGACCCGCTCAAACTCAAGGCCCTGCAGAAAGGCCTGTTGCAGTTATCCGAAGAGGGCGCGACCCAGTTTTTCCGGCCGATGCGCAGTAACGACCTGATCCTCGGCGCGGTGGGCCTGCTGCAGTTTGACGTGGTGGCCTATCGGCTCAAGAACGAGTACAACGTGGACGCCGTTTTCGAAAACATCAACGTGCAAACGGCGCGCTGGGTCAGTTGCGATGATGAGAAAATGCTGAAGGATTTTACCAACCAACTGCTGAACAACATCGCGATCGACGCTGCCGATCAACTGGTTTACCTGGCGCCGTCGCGCGTCAACCTGCAATTGACCGAGGAGCGCTGGCCAAAAATCAGGTTTTCAGCGACCCGCGAAACCCTGTTATTTGCAGAATAGAGCTTGAACACCGCCTTAACCCGCTGGCACGCCTATTTCCCCGACCGGGAAAGACGCGGAATGATCTGGTCCATCGCCGTGCCC
>JBFZEL010000005.1:0-2982 GCA_041306925.1 Lysobacterales bacterium | reverse complement strand
ACCGTGTCAAAATCACACAGTGTCAACTGGCCAATACCGCTGGCAACCAGGTATTGCGCCACTGCGCAGCCAAGCCCGCCGATACCGATCAGGGCGACGTGCGCCGCCTGCAGGCGCTGCTGACCCTCGGCGCCGACACCGGTCAGGGGCAGGTGCGCGGCATACCTCGACATGGAGGTCAGTGTTGCTCCAGGATGGCTTGCGCCGCGGCGGGCAACCCATCCGGGTGCGTCCACACACCCCGTTTCCCGCCCGATTTGTACAACAGTTTTACCCCTGTGATTTCCAGCGCCGCGTTGATCGGCTTGGTCAGGTCCCAGATGGTCAGCAGGGCGATGTTCAGACCGCACAGGGCTTCCATCTCGACGCCGGTCCGGGCGTTGATTTCAGCGACGGCGTAGACCTCGACTGCAAACTCTTCCGGCCTGAGACGGGTGTGTATCGATACCCGGTCCAGGGAAATGGGGTGACACAGCGGTATCAGGCTGGGGGTCTGCTTGGCGGCCTGGATGCCGGCGAATTCCGCCAGTGCCAGTGCATCGCCCTTGGGCAAAGCCTTGTCCCGCAGCATATTGAACGCCTCTGCGCCGACCAGGATCTTGCCGCCGGCCAGTGCGAGGCGATGGGTGACCGGCTTGGCGGCGACATCGGCCATGGAAAACTGCTGTCGGGTATTTTCGGTATCAGGCATGGTGGAATGGGTTCCCGTGTTGGTCAACGCATTGCTTGTATGCGCTCAAGGTGGATCTGCTTCTCGGTGGGTGTCAGAAAGGCTGCGTTAAAACCATTGATGGTCAATTGGAAAATCTCGTCCCGGGTCAGGCCGGCGGCATCGATCAGCGCGTTGAAATTCTCATTCATGTAACCGCCGAAATAGGCCGGGTCGTCGGAATTGATACAGGCGTTCAGGCCCAGCGCCAGCATTTTGCGCAGCGGGTGTTCAGACATATCCCTGACCACCGCCAGGCGCAAATTGGAAAGCGGGCAAACGGTCAGCGGCATCTGTTCAGTCACCAGGCGTTGCACGAGCGCGTCATCTTCCAGTGAGCGGTTGCCATGATCGATACGGTCAACAGCAAGCAGGTCCAGCGCTTCGCGGACATATTCCGGGGGGCCTTCCTCACCCGCGTGGGCGACCCGTTTGAGTCCCAGTTTTGCGGCGCTGCTGAAAACCTGCTGGAAACCGGCAGGGGGGTGGCCCAGTTCAGAGGAGTCGAGACCCACACCGGTGATCCGGTCCAGGTAAGGTTCTGCCGCCCGGAGGGTGGCGAAGGCGCTCTTCTCATCCAGGTGACGTAAAAAACACATGATGAGTTTGCTGCTGATGCCATGCTCGTCTCGCGCCCTGTCCAGCGCGCTGCAGATGCCGTTCATGAAAACTGCAAATGCGATACCGCGCTGCGTGTGCCCTTGCGGGTCAAAAAATATTTCGCAATGCACCACGTTTTGCTGGTGACAGCGTTGCAGGTAGGCCCAGGTCAGATCGTGAAAATCCTGTTCGGTTTGCAGCACCGACATGCCTTGATAATAAAGATCAAGAAAGTCCTGTAAGCAATTGAAATTATATGCTTCAGCAATGGATTTTACATCAGGGTAGGGTAAGGAGACCGCGTTTCTCGCCGCCAGCCTGAACATCAGTTCCGGTTCGAGGCTGCCCTCGATATGGATGTGCAGTTCAGCTTTTGGCAGGCTTGCGGCGAGTTGTTTGAGGTTTGACATCAGTTGTTGATCTCCCGGGTTGAGCGCACCCGCAACGTCTTCTGGCGCGCCACGCAGGTATGCGCGCCGACAAAGCCCGTGCCTGACGTGACCAGTATTGCTTTGTTCAAGGACATCGCCCCTTTGAAATAGACACGTGATTCCGCATCAATAATACAGCTTCCCTTAGAACCCGGAAAGTCCACTAGGAGACACGCGCTCGCTCGATCTTTGAATCCACAAGGAATTTTCTTCAGTCGGCAATACAGCCCGGTATTGCGCTCCTTCAGAAAACCCCTTGTGAATCCAAATCTCTTCGCGATCATCGCGCCTCCTAATGGACTTTCCGGGTTGAATTGTGGGAGCCTGCCATTATAATCACGACACCCCATCAGGCAGCTGAAAAAGCATGAAAATTCTTGTTACCGGCGGCGCCGGATTCATCGGTTCGGCATTGGTCCGTTACCTGATCAGCGAGACCGGCGATGCGGTGGTCAACCTCGACAAGCTGACCTATGCCGGTAACCTGGATTCGCTGCTGGCGGTGGCGGATTCGCCGCGTTACCGTTTCGAGCAGGCCGATATCTGCTCGCGGGAATCGCTGGACCGCATCTTTGCCAGCCACCGGCCCGACGCCGTGATCCACCTGGCCGCAGAAAGCCACGTCGACCGTTCGATCGACGGGCCGGGTGATTTTATCCAGACCAACCTGGTCGGCACTTACTGCATGCTGGAGGCCGGCCGGGCCTACTGGTCAGGTCTTACCGAGGCCGCCAGGGCCGGCTTCCGTTTTCTGCATGTGTCCACCGACGAAGTCTATGGCGACCTGGCCGGTGGCGATGACCTGTTCCGCGAGGACACCGCCTATGACCCAAGTTCGCCCTATGCGGCGACCAAGGCCGGTTCGGACCACCTGGTCCGGGCCTGGGGACGCACCTTCAAATTTCCCGTGCTGGTGACCAACTGCTCGAACAATTACGGGCCGTACCAGTTTCCCGAAAAGCTGATCCCGCACATGATCCTGAACGCCCTGAAGGGCAAGCCCCTGCCGGTTTACGGCGACGGCCGGCAGATCCGGGACTGGTTGTACGTGGATGACCACGCGCGCGCGCTTTACCGGGTGTTGACGGCCGGCAAGCAGGGGGAAACCTATAACATCGGCGGTCTGAACGAGAAAATGAACATCGACGTGGTCAAGGAAATCTGTGCGATCCTGGATGAACTGGTCACGGACAAACCTACGGGGGTGAAGCGTTTTGAAGAGCTGATCACCTTTGTAAAAGA
>JBFZEL010000004.1:0-5020 GCA_041306925.1 Lysobacterales bacterium | reverse complement strand
GCAATTTTCTGCACATCCATGGTGCTGCGGTAATACAGCCATTGATCCGAACCGATGTGGACCTTGTCCGAGACCGAAAACACCGAGTAGTCGATCTGGGTTTTCAGTTTTGTCAAAAGATCCCGCGGACCGTAGTTGTCGTTGAACCAGCTGTCCACCCTTTTGAAACACTCGTCAACACGGCTGATTTCGCACTCGCTCAGCCGGGGAAATTTTTCCCTGAGCCGGTTTTCCTCCAGCGGTTTGGTCAGTTCGATATCGGCGACCGTCAGCGCGAGCGGTGCGGCCAGGAACAGGCCAAACAGGATACAGGTGATGATGTCGGGACGGGTGTTCACGTTCAGAACCTGAAGTAGATAAACGGGTTGAAGGCCTGGCCGGCGAGTTCGATGGTGACCAGCAACAACACCGCCAGTGAAAACACCCGCCTGGCGGTGGCAAACACTGCCGGGTTCAGTAGCCGGTGCCTCGTGGCATCGAATTTTTCGAACGGCGCCAGTGCGATCAGCCAGCCGCTGCAGAGGATGAACAAGCGGTCATTGGTCAGGTAATAGCCGAGACCGAAAAAGGTCTCCTCGCCCGCACCCAGGCCGGTCATCGCCAACAGGTAAGTGCCGCTCGCGGCGAGGTTGTCCGAGCGGAAGATGACCCAGCTCAGCATCACCAGGAAAACGGTTAACACGAGACCCGGCACGCCACCCGGCTTGAACCCGAAACGCGTGAGCAGCAGCCTTTCGATGGTCAGCAGGACGCCGTGGAAAAGACCCCACGCGATGAAGGTGTAGGCCGCGCCGTGCCAGAGACCGCAAAAGAAAAAAACCAGGAACAGGTTGAAATAGGTCCTGCCGGCACCCTTGCGGTTACCACCGAGGGGAATGTAGAGGTAATCCCGGAACCAGGTGGACAGCGTCATGTGCCAGCGGCGCCAGAACTCCGTGATACTTTTGGCGCGATAGGGCTGGTTGAAGTTTTCCGGGAAGGTGAACCCCATCATCTTGCCGAGACCGATGGCCATGTCGGAATAACCGGAGAAATCGAAATAGATCTGCAAGGTGTAGGCGGCCACGCCCAGCCATGCCAGGGCCGCGGTCAATTCGTTGGCGGGCAGCGCGAAAATCTGGTCGGCCACCTCGCCCATCGCATCGGCGATCAGAATTTTTTTGCCGAGTCCCATACAGAACCGGAAAATCCCGTCGGAAAAACCGGCCAGGGTGATGGGCCGGTGTTCGATGCTCTTCTCGATATCGGAATAGCGGACGATGGGACCTGCAATCAACTGTGGAAAGTTGGCCAGGTACATGCCAAAAGCCACCAGCGACGCCGAGGGTTGAACCGTCCTGCGATGGACATCGATCAGGTAGGAGACCGCCTGGAAGGTATAGAAAGAGATGCCGATCGGCAGGATGATGGACAGGATGGTCTGATCCGGTACCAGCCCCAGGCCGGCCAGCAAGGCTGAAATCTCCCGGGTGAAAAAGTTCGCATACTTGAAGTAACCCAAAAGGGACAGGTTGACCAGCACACCCAGCATGAGGGTGGCTTGTGACTGCCTGCGGGCAATCCAGTGGGCGAAATAGTGATTCAACACGATGGAAAGAATCAGGATCCAGACCAGGCTGCCTGAACCGGCAGCGTAAAAGGCCAGGCTGGCAATGAGGATGAAGAGATTGCGGAACCTGGCCGGAACAATAAACAGGCAGGCCAGAAAGGCCGGTAAAAATCCGAACAGGAATAGGTTACTGCTAAAAACCATCGGGTACTGTTCCAGAGAGCAGATGCGATTCTAATCGTTTCTGTGTGGCCATCAAACCACCGGAGTCCAATTCGGTGCATATCTTACAGGGCGTTACAGCGGGTTCCGTTGCCGGGGAGAGCGTCAATGACCCGGATGTCAGGACGCTAAAACATGGTTCTATTGCAGAGGTGGCAGTTATAATGCCGCTGCACGGCAGGTGATCGCAGGCAATCAAGAAATCGGTACGTCACAAGGGATTTTTTATTCAGGTGGTAGCTACGATCATTTCCAACAGGTGGACCGGGCGGATTGTATCCCTGCTGGTCGCACTGGCATTCGGAACCTGGTCCGTGCTGCTCGGTCAGGACAAGAACTGGGACCTGCTGAACTACCATCTTTATAACCCCTATGCCTTTCTGCACGACCGTATCGAAGTCGACCTGGCACCCGCCGGCATACAGACCTATTTCAGCCCGATGCTGGACATTGCCTACTTCAAGGCAATCTCCCACCTGGACCCGAGGACGGTCGGTTTCCTGCTCGGTTTTTTACAGGGCCTGAATTTTTTCCTGCTCTACGCGATCGCGCAGCGTGTGCTCAAAGACCACCGGCAACGCCAGGTCTACGCCCTGGCGCTGGCCCTGGCGGGTGTGCTGACGGTCGGTTTCCTGGCGGAGGTCGGCTCGACGATGCAGGACAACCTGGTCGCGCTGTTCCCGCTGCTGTCCTTGTGGATGATCGTTACTTCCATTGACACGCTGGACGGCGGCAGGCAACGTCCCGTGGTTGCGTTGGTCATCGGCGCGGGGGTCGTCGCCGGGACCGGTATCGGTCTGAAACTGGTTACCGCGATCTACGCGCTGCCACTTTGCCTGGCGATGCTGGTGCTGCCACTGCCCTGGCCGGGGCGCTTCAGACTCGCGTTGATATTCGGCCTGTCCGTTTTGGCGGCCCTGATCGTGACCGGTGGTTACTGGTTGTACGAGGTGTGGCGGTTGTTCGGCAACCCGTTGTTCCCCCAGTTCAACCACTGGTTTCAAGGCGAACTGGCATCGTTCGAGGCCACCCGGGATCTGCGCTTTTTGCCCGGGACGCTATTTGACAAATTCTTTTTCCCGGTCATTTTTACCCTGGACCCGCAGCGTGCCGCGGAACTCAGGTATCAGCAATACAGCTGGCTGATTGCCTACGCCGCAATCATCGGTTTACTGGCCGAACGGCTCTTCCGGTTATTCAGGAAGCCAGCCGGGCAGCGGCGCTGGAACCCGGAAGCGCGCTTCCTGCTGGCATTCTTCTGTATCAGCTACCTGCTGTGGCTGAACATTTTCGGCATCTACCGCTACCTCATCGTCATCGAGCTTTTGCTGCCGTTGCTGCTGTTTGTCATCATCACCAACTTTTTCAACTGGCGCCTTGCGCCCCGCGCAGCGTTGGTTTTCCTGGCCGTGCTGACCATTGTCAACCTGCGTGGCGTGCCGGACTGGGGCCATGCCGGCTGGGCGCAGACCGTCTACCAAATCGATGCAGGCGACTTGCAGAGCGACCCTGAACCGGCCGCTATCTACCTGGCCGGGCAACCGCTGGCGTGGATCGTACCGGCGCTGGACATCCGCAGCCCCTTTATCCAGGTCGTGCCCAACATGAGCGTAACGGATGCCTATTGGCAACGTGCTAAAATCCTGAGCGCAGATCGAAACGGCCGGCGGTATATCGTTTACGAATCGGCTGATGCCGTCATCGAACACCGCGCCCGGGAAGCAATGGCAAGGCTCGGCCTGACCGTGGACGCCGATCGCTGCGGCCACATCAATGCATACCTTGGTACAGCCGGGTTTGAATACAGGTATTGTGAACTCATAAATACGGAGCCCGAATAATGCAAATGCAACAAACCAGGCTGGCGGATTCGCGCATCGCGGTCATCCTGCCCTGTTACAACGAGGAAAAGGCGATTGCGAGGGTAATCGATGACTTCCGCAAGAGCCTGCCGGAAGCGGTCATTTACGTGTTTGACAACAATTCGACCGACCGCACGGCCGAGGTCGCGCGCGCGGCCGGCGCCAGCGTCGCGCAGGTAGCCCAGAAGGGCAAGGGCAACGTGGTGCGCAGGATGTTTGCCGACGTCGAGGCGGATATCTATTTAATGACCGACGGCGACTGCACCTACGATGTCAGCGTCGCCCGGCAACTGGCTGAAAAGCTGCTGGCTGAAAACCTCGACATGGTGGTCGGCTGTCGCGTCGATGCCGGCGAATCTGCCAACTACCGGCGCGGTCACCGCTTCGGCAACCGCCTGCTGACCGGCTCGGTGCGGCGTATTTTTGGTGGTGAATTTTCCGATATGCTGTCGGGCTACCGGGTGTTTTCCAGGCGTTTTGTCAAATCGTTCCCGGCGCTTGCCAGTGGTTTTGAAATCGAGACCGAGCTGACCGTGCACGCGCTCGAGTTGCGTATGCCCTGCGGCGAGGTGGACACGGTTTACGGCGCACGCCCGGAGGAGTCGGAAAGCAAGCTGTCCACCTACCGCGACGGCTTCCGTATCCTCAAGACCATCATGCGTCTGTACAGGGTTGAGCGACCGCTGCAGTTTTTCAGTACCTTGAGCTTGTTTCTCGCCCTCGTGGCGATCGGTTTTGCCATACCGCTACTGCCGGAATACCTTGCCACCGGGCTGGTCCCGCGGTTACCGACCGCAATCCTTTCCACCGGCCTGATGCTGGCGGCCCTGCTCGCCTTCGGTTGCGGGCTATTGCTCGATAACGTGACCCGCGGGCGCCAGGAACTCAGACGTATTGCCTACCTGTCGATACCCGGGGTAGCACACAGGTCTTGAACGCGAAACTCATCAGGGAACTGGTGCTGTTTGGCCTGGCCGGTGGCATCGGATTCGTGGTCGATGCCGGTGTACTTTATCTTCTGAAAGCATCGCTGGGTCTTTATTTCGGCCGCGTGTTGTCATTTTTATGCGCGGTGCTGACCACCTGGGTCATCAACCGCCACCTGACCTTCAACCAGCGCGCATCGGGCCTGAGCCTTAAGCGCGAATTCTCCGGCTATCTTGGCCTGATGTTGGGTGGCGGGGTGGTCAACTACGCCAGTTATGCCCTGCTGGTTTATTTTTCCGAATTTGTCGCCCGGCAACCCGTATGGGGGGTCGCCGTCGGCAGTTGCGCGGGCATGCTGGTCAACTGGCTGCTCGCCCGGTTTTTCATATTCCGCGGACGGACGGCCTGAAGCGGCCAGCACGCCAAACCAGCGCGGCCTACCTGCGTTTTTTGAAAAAAT
>JBFZEL010000003.1:0-21911 GCA_041306925.1 Lysobacterales bacterium | reverse complement strand
GCTTTTGTTGCCTTGCTGATTCGCGGCGACCGCACGCTCAATCCCCTCAAGGCGGAAAAACTGGCACAGGTCGCCAGCCCGTTATTGTTCGCCACCGACAGCGAAATTCGCGAGGTCATTGGCGCGGGTCCTGGCTCACTCGGTCCCATCGGCCTGTCCATCCCGGTCATCGCCGACTTTGAAGTCGCCCAGTTGTCCGATTTTGCCGCTGGCGCCAATACCGATGGCCGGCATTATTTTGGCATCAACTGGGGCCGTGACCTGGCAACGCCGGTGACAGCCGACCTGAGAACGGCCGTCGAGGGTGACAGAAGCCCGGACGGTCAGGGGCATTTGCAAATGGCGCGCGGTATCGAGGTCGGGCATATCTTCCAGCTTGGAACGGCTTATTCCGAGGCGATGAACGCCGTCGTGCTCGGTGAGGATGGCAGGTCACACGTGATGCCCATGGGCTGTTACGGCATCGGCATCTCCCGTATCGTCGCCGCCGCCATCGAACAGAATCATGATGAGCGTGGCATATGCTGGCCGGAACCGATTGCGCCTTTCCAGGTTGTCGTTTTGCCGATGAACGCGAGAAAATCCCACCGTGTGCGCGAGGCCGCGGAAAAGCTGTATGCCGAACTGCTCGCCGCGGGTGTCGAGGTACTCTATGACGACCGCGACCTGCGGCCCGGCGTCATGTTCACCGACATGGAACTGATCGGCATCCCGCACCGGGTCGTCATCGGCGAACGCGGCCTGGACACAGGCCTGCTCGAATACCGCTACCGCCGCGCCACCGAAAACGCCGAAATACCGCTGGACGGGGCAGTCGAAGCCATCCTGGAAAAACTGGCTGTGCGCTGACCCGGGGAAGCACACGGGTGCCACACATCCGTCCCCCGCTGCGACCCGCACGGGCCTACCGCGTACCGGTCTTGCTGCGACTTACACGGGCTGCGGACACGGACTGCGGACAAGCTTGCCTTCAATGGGACGGTCAGCGGCGGCCGATGTGTTTTTCACCGCGCGCTGCGGCCAGTTCGACCTGGCGGCCGCGTTCCTCGAGACTGGCCCGACGTTCAGGCGTGAGCCGGTCATAACAATTTGGGCAGGATACGTTTTTTTCAAACCCGGGTGCCAGGCGGTCCTCTTCGGAAAGGGGCATACGGCAGGCGGGGCAGAGTTCGTAACGGCCTTCGCGCAAGTCGTGATCCACCGTTACGCGGTTGTCAAACACGAAACAGTCGCCTTGCCACAGGCTTGCATCCGCCGCCACCTTTTCCAGGTAATTGATTATCCCGCCTTCGAGGTGATAAACATTCCTGTAGCCCAACTGCTTTAAATAGGCAGTGGATTTTTCACAGCGGATACCACCGGTACAGAACATTGCCAGCGGCTGGTCCCTGTCGCTGTCCAGGTGTTTTTCAACCCAGGCGGGGAAATCCCGGAAAGACCGCGTGCGCGGGTTTTCGGCCCCGGCAAAGGTCCCCAGGGTCACTTCATAATCATTACGCGTGTCGATAAGACGTACACCGGGCCTGCTGATCAATTCGTTCCACTGCAGGGGGGCAACGTACTCCCCGGCCTTTTGCCTGGGATCGATACCCTCGATGCCGAGGCTGACAATTTCTTTTTTGATACGCACCTTCATACGCTGGAAAGGGTTCTGGCTGCAATACGAAAACCTGGCATCGAGGTCTTCGAGACCTGCAGTCCGGGCAAAAAAGTCGAACAGAGCGCTGACCCCTTGCCGCGACCCTGCAATGGTGCCGTTGATACCCTCACCGGCGAGTAAAATGGTCCCCAGCAAGCCGCCGGCTTCACAGGTTTCACGCAGGTCCCGCTGCAGGTTGCCAAGGCCGTTGAGCGGGACAAACCTGTAAAAGGCAGCGACCTGTGTGCTCAACTCACCTGCCCTGCTGGCGAAATCATCCATCACGCGGGTACCGTCGTTCAGGCCAGCGGGCGAATACCGACTGCCTTGCGCAAATCCCGCATCAGGGGCACGGTGATCTCGCGCGCCTTTTGCGCGCCTTCACGCAGGCGGCTTTCGATTTGGGCCGGATCCGACAGCAACGCTTCATAGCTTGCCCTGGCAGGCGCCAGTTCACTATTGATCAGCTCAAAGCACTGTTGCTTGGCGTCGCCCCAGCCGATGCCATCGGCAAAGGCCTGCTGCATCGCCTCGCGTTGTGCGGCACTGGCAAAGGCAGAATAGATCGCAAACAATGCCGAATCACCGGTCTGCTTGGGCTGACCCGGCTCAAGCGAGTTGGTCACGATTTGCATGATGGACTTGCGCAGTTTTTTCTCCGGCAACCACAGCGGAATCGTGTTGTTGTAACTCTTGGACATCTTGCGTCCATCGAGACCCGGCAGTACCGCCACGTTATCATCGACGACCGCTTCGGGAATGACAAAGTGTTCACCGAAAAAGTGGTTGAAACGCTGTGCAATATCCCGCGCCATTTCCAGGTGCTGGACCTGGTCGCGGCCAACCGGCACGTGCTGCGCATTGAACATCAGGATATCCGCGGCCATCAGCACCGGGTAGCTGAACAGACCCATGGTGATGGCGAGATCCGCATCTTCGCCCTTGTCCAGGTTCTCCTGCACGGCAGCTTTATAGGCGTGGGCGCGGTTCATCAGGCCCTTGGCCGTCACACAGGTCAGCAGCCAGGTCAACTCGGTGATTTCGGGAATATCCGACTGGCGATAGAAAAGCGCCCTGTCGGTATCGAGACCCAGGGCCAGCCAGGTGGCGGCGATCTCGAGCGTGGAGCGTTGCACCACTTGAGGGTCGCGGCACTTGATCAGCGCATGGTAATCGGCGAGGAAATAGCAGGCACGGACAGCATCGTCATGACTGGCCTGGATGGCTGGCTTGATCGCACCAACGTAATTTCCCAAGTGGGGTGTACCGGTGGTCGTTATCCCGGTCAGAACCGTGCGTTTACTCATACTGGGCTGTTTGCCTGTGTCATCTTAAAACGCGCCATTTTAAGCGAATCGGCAGCCAAATGGTTGCATAAATTGGTCATGCCGGAAATATCATCGCAAATGGGCAATAGCTGCAAAAAATGAAGTGACACGACCGCATAGCTGCAACCTATAATAGGCGCATGAATTTTCGCGCACTCCAATACTTCGTCAAGCTCGCAGAACTGAAGCACTTCAGCAAGGCAGCGAGCGCCTGCTTTGTCAGCCAGCCCACATTGAGCACGCAAATTGCCAAACTTGAAGAGGAACTGGGTGTGTCGCTGGTCGAACGGGCGCCCCGGCAGGTCATACTGACCCCAATCGGCGAAGATATCGCACACCGCGCAAAGCACGTGTTGCGCGACATCGAACACATGAAGGACGCCGCAAGACGCAGCAGGAACCCGGAAACGGGCACCATCAAACTGGGTATTTTTCCAACCCTCGCGCCCTACCTGCTGCCGCACGTGATCCCGGTGATCCGTCAGCGCTACCCCGAGCTCAGGTTACAACTGGCGGAGGAAAAAACCGAGGACATCCTGAATATGCTCGACCAGGGGCGGCTGGACGCGGGCCTGCTCGCGCTGCCGGTCGAGCAGCATGGTATGGAAATGGCCATACTGTTCGAAGAACCGTTCGTCACGGCGATGCCGGCCACCCACCCGCTGGCCGACAAACAGGTCATCCAGCTTAAAGACCTGGAAGGCGAAGAATTGTTGCTACTGGAAGATGGTCATTGCCTGCGGCAGCACGCTCTCGCCGTGTGCGCGCTGGCGGGCGCGCATGAACGGCTGGATTTTCACGCCACCAGCATGGAAACCCTGCGTCATATGGTGGCCGCCAACGCCGGTGTAACGCTGCTGCCGGTGCTGTCGGTCAAACCGCCCATACCGGCAACGGCCAATATCGCGCTGCGGCCATTTGCAGCGCCCGCGCCAAGCCGTACCATCGCACTTGTCTGGAGGAGCAGTTCACCGCTCGGAGGTTTTCTGCGAAAACTGGCGGACAGCCTCAAGGTGAGTCCGCTGACCCTGCTCGAGCCGTAATGGCCGGTTTACAGACCCTGTAGCAATTCGTCGTCGCCGGTTTCCTTGACGCCCTCAAACAACGGTGTTGACAGGTAGCGCTCGCCGGTATCCGGCAGCATGGCCAGAATAGCCGAACCCGGTTTGGCTTTCGCGGCCACTTGCAGAGCAGCGGCAAATGTTCCACCGGCAGAAATTCCACAGAAGATACCCTCCTCCGTCGCGAGTGATTTTGCCGTCGCAATGGCTTCGGCATCGGTTACCGTGACGATTTCATCGATGACTTTCCGGTCCAGTACGGTTGGGATGAAATCGGGCGTCCAACCCTGGATTTTATGCGGCGCCCATGACTTGCCGCTCAGCGTCGCCGCGCCCTCGGGTTCGGTCGCGATCACGCGGACTTCCGGACGCGCAAGTTTGAGAATTTCACCGGCACCGGTGATGGTGCCGCCGGTGCCCCAGCCGGAAACGAAATAGTCGAGCCGGCGTCCGACAAAATCACGAATGATTTCGGGGCCGGTCGTGTTGCGGTGATATTCCGGGTTGGCCGGGTTGTCGAACTGCTCGGTCATGAACCAGCCATGCTTGCTGGCCAGGGCTTTGGTGACACGCACCATGCCGGTCGCGCGCTCGGCCGCCGGTGTCAGCACGACCCGGGCGCCCAGCGCACGCATCAATTTACGCCGCTCGATGGAAAACGACTCGGCCATCACCGCGACGAAGGGATAGCCCTTGACCGCGCACACCATGGCCAGCGCTATACCGGTGTTGCCGGAGGTCGCCTCGACGACCGTCTGGCCCGGTTGCAGCAGGCCCTTGCGCTCGGCATCCTCGATAATGCCGATGGCCAGCCTGTCCTTGACCGACGACATCGGGTTGAAAGCCTCGATCTTGACATACATGTCGATGCCTTTGGGTGCGAGCCGATTGATACGCACCACCGGTGTGCTGCCGATGGTCTCGAGGATATTGTTGTAGATCATGGTGAGTTCCTTATATGAGTGAATGCCTGCCATTGAATAATAGAACAAGTTCGTGATAACCGCCGATCAATGCAGCAGGAAATGCAGGGTATGACTGCCGCTTTAAAGAGACCGGGCGAGGATTGTCCCGCCATGAAAATTACTTCGTCAGGTTGCCTGCATCAGGCCCGCATCAATTCCCGCAGCGTGACACCCCTGGCCAGCTTCGGCGCATTCACGCCGACCCCCGCTGCACGCTGCAGGAACATGTCCCTGAGCGGCCAGCTGCGTTTGACCAGCGCCAGGCCCGCCCGTCGCAGGGGCGCCAGGCTGGCGTTGCCAAACAGGCTGCGCAGCGCGTGCATGCCGAACGCCATGGTTGTAGATTCTGAGCGGCGCGCACGGTCGTAGTCGTGCAACACCGAAGCTGCACCAATATCACCGCCGGCGAGACGCGCCGCGATCAGTATTTCGGTGAGACCGGCTGCGTCAGCAAGACCGAGGTTGACACCCTGGCCCGCGAGCGGATGCACGACGTGGGCCGCGTCGCCCATCAACACCATGCGCCGCGCGGCGTAGGATTCGCAAAGACGCATGCTGAGCGGAAAAGCCGCCCTCGGACCCACGCTTTCGACCTTGCCTAGCCAGCCGCTACTGGCGCCGTCCAGTTCGGTGACAAAGGCAGCGTCGTCCAGGGTCAGCAGACGCCCGGCTTCCCGCGAAGGTCTTGTCCAGACGATCGAGGAACGGCCGTCCGCGAGCGGCAAAAATGCCAGCGGCCCACCGGGCATGAACCTCTGCCAGGCGACACCCGGGTTGGGTTTCTGCTTGGCCACGACCGCCACCAGGCCATGCTGGTTGTAGGCATAGTGATCCTGGCGGATGCCCATGATCCTGCGCATCCGCGAGGCCGCGCCATCGGCGCCCACGACCAGGGTCGCCATGATGACCTTCCCGCTATCGAGTCTAAGCCGGTTCTGTTGGCCGCATGCTTCGATGCTGCCGGGGTGATCCGGACAATATATATCCACCAGGCCGCCCGCACTGACCACCTGCCAGGCCGACCATTGCAGCAAGGCGTTCTCCACGATCGTGCCGAGTCTTTCGAGGTTGAACACCGGCGCATCGAATAGCAGCGGTTCGAGTTCCACCCCGTCTTCGACCTGCATACGCCGGTAAGGCCGGACCCGTTGCGTGCTGATTTTTTTCCACGCGCCGGCCTGCTCGATGATGGCCGCTGAGCCGGGTGAAATCGCGGACACCCGCAGACCGACATCCGCCGCGGCATCAAACGCCCGGGGTGCAACGGCCTCGACCAGCGCCACGGAGAAACCGGCACGGGCGAGCAGGCTGGCCAGCGTCGCGCCGACCATGCCCGCACCGACAACCACCACGTCGTAACTCGAATGTCTCACGTCAGTCTCAATGGTTCGCCGAGCGCCAGGCGTGGCACCCGGCCACGGTAACCCATGGCCTTGATGGCCGAATAGCGGCGCAGCGATGGCCAGATCGCGTGCGCGAGCAAACCGGTGGTGCGCAGTCCGGCAGCCAGCTTTGAGGGGTTTGCAAAAAGCCGGGCCATGCCATCCGAATTCGCAATGGTGCCGCGCTGGTCCTGCCGCCGCCACGCGCTGTAGGTGTGCAGCAGACCGGTTTCACCGGGGTCGCCCTGATCGTCATCGGCCAGTATTTCCGCCAGCACCGCAACATCCCGCAACGCCAGGTTAAAACCCTGCGCACCGATGGGGTGGATGGCGTGCGCGGCATTGCCAAGTATGACCAGCCGCTCGCGCACATCTTGCGTGGCCCGCACGAGTCTCAATGGATAGGCCGTGCGTTTACCCGCTTTTACCAGGTCACCCAGTTGGCTGCCAAAACGCTGCCCGGCGCGGGCCAGGAATGCAGCATCATCCAGATCGAGCAGTTCCGCTGCGCTTTGGCTGGCGACCGACCAGACCAGTCCGCAACGCTCGCCCGTGTGCGGCAGCACGGCGAAGGGACCGCTGTCCGTCAGGCATTCAAAAGCCCTGCCTGCGTGTGCCATTTGAGGTGTGATATTGCAGATGACGGCGGTCTGGCCATAGTCACGCACTTGCGTGGGAATATTCAAACGGTTCCGGATGAATGAGTTTGCGCCGTCCGCGGCAACCACCAGGCGCGCTTCCAGATCCAGAGCACCTGTCGTGGTTTCGAGTTGCAGGCGGCTCACCGGTCCGCCGATTTCGATTTCCCTGACCGTTGCAGGACTGATGAGCCCGATATTGGGGGTCTTTTCCATCAAGCCGGTCACCGCGGCGCCGAACCTGCGCGCCTCAACCACGTGGCCGAACTCGGTCAAACCCATTTCCGCGGGATCCAGCACAACTTTTCCCGGCCGCCCGAGTTCGCTGATATGGATCTTGCGGATGGCGGTCGCGTCATCGCCGAGCAAATCCCACAAGCCTATGCCTGCCAGGATCCGGCACGAGCTGTGGCTGAGCGCCAGCGTCCGGTCATCGTAACTGGGCTGATCAGATGCCTTGTAGGCAACGGCTTCTATGACCCTGATAGCGTAACCCAGCGGCGCCAGCGCGACGGCCAGGCTGGCCCCGGCGAGGCCGCCGCCGACTATGGCAATATCGCACTTCATGAGGCCATCAGTGCTTCGATGTCGTGGACGGTCTTACAGATATCCGCGGTCAGGACATCGGCCTGATCCCTGGTCACCACGACGTTGTCTTCAATGCGTATGCCCATACCGCGCCAGATTTCAGCAACCGCCGCAGAGCCCGGCGGAATGTAGATGCCCGGTTCAACGGTAAACACCATGCCCGGCTCCAGCACCCGCGAGTGACCGTCGATTTCGTATTCACCCACGTCATGCACATCAAGCCCCAGCCAGTGACCGGTGTTATGCACGTAGTAATCCTTGAAATACTCCTCTTCAAGGGCCTCTTCGAGACTGCCTTTGAGGATGCCGAGGTCGATCATGCCCTCGGTCGCGATACGCACCGCTGTCTCGTGGACGTGTTCCCACGGGTTGCCGGCACGGACCGAGTCAATGGCTGCCAGCTGGGCACTCAACACCACCTGGTACAAGTCCTTTTGCGCTCCGGTGAATTTCCCGTTGACCGGGAAGGTGCGCGTTATATCAGACGCGTAACCCGCGTACTCGGCGCCGGCATCGATCAGCAGCAGGTCGCCATCGTTGAGGGGGTCGCGATTGCTGATGTAATGCAAAATGCAGGCATTGGCGCCGCCACCAACGATTGGAATATAAGCGGTCTCACAATGGTTGCGGGTCATTGTCTGCAACAGCTCGGCGTGTATCTCGGCCTCGTTCATCCCGGCTTTGCAGACCTGCATCGCACGCCGGTGGGCGCTCGCCGCGACACGCGCAGACTTGCGCATGACGGTAATTTCCGTACGGCTCTTGAACAGGCGCATTTCATGGAGACTGTGGCCCAGTGCAATGATCTCGTCGGGCGCCTGGAACTTTTTGCGTGTCTTGGCGCGGAATTCATTCATCCAGCCGATCAGCAGGTGATCAAAGTCAGGGTCCTTGCCGAGGTCGTAACAAACCCTTTCGCGCCCATGCAGCATCTGTGGCAGGCGTTTTTCGACCTCGCTGACGGGAAAAGCTTCGTCAAATCCGAATTGTTCGACTGCACCTTGCGTGCCGGCCATCGACCCGTCCCACATTTCGCGGTGCGGGTCCTTTTCACGGCAAAACAGGATCGAACGTCCCGCCTTGCCATGCGGCAGCAGCACGATCATGGCATCGGGTTCGGAAAAACCGCTCAGGTAAAGGAAGTCACTGTCCTGCCGGTAGGGGTACCTGACGTCATTGTTGCGAATCCTGTGGGCGGCGGCGCGGACGATAACGACGGACTCGTCGCCGACGATTTCCATTAACCGCAGACGCCGTGTTGCAAATTCTTTATTTTTTATCATGAGGTCTATTTCAGGCTGTTTCAGGCTGTCCTGGGAAAACTCAATGAATCCTATCCTGCCCGCCGGGGCCGCGGAGATCTTCCCTGACCATCAGGATGACAACCCGTATATATTCGACAATTTCGGCGAATGCGTTTTCATCCTCATCGCTCTCGTCGGTATCGGTAACGTCAGCGCCGGAGATCTGGCGCAGATCGAGCAAGGCGTCGTTGGCTTCATCGGACATGACATGCAATGGTCCGTCCCCGCTGCCGCCGAGACCCGCCAGGAACCCGCTGCACCAGCGTGACAGCGCCATGGTGCGCTCCTCCAGGATCTCCTCGTCGTTTGGCAGCCACAGGGAAAAACCCATTTCCGCGTCTGCCAGTTGTGTCCTGGTGGCGTTAAGCAAGTCCTCCAGCGCCATCTTCAGACCCGAGCCAGGTGATTTCACCAGTTCGAGCTTATCCAGCAACCTGATCAAAGCATCCAGGCTGGCATCCGGCAACCGGCACAGCAGGCCACAGGTAATGCCGTGGCACTCAGCGAGGTCCGGTGCTTCGAGATTGCCCTGGGCCAGTGCCAGCGTGTGTTCAAAATCCGGTAATTCGGCGCTGCTCATGATAGTTATTCTTAATCCCGCATGGTCAGGGCAAGGCTGCGTACCCAGGAGCATCAGATATTATCAGTTGGGCTGTTGGCTTCAAAGCAGGAACATTTGCCGGCGCCATTTTCACTTTGCCGATTGACCGCTATAACCCGTCAAATTATAGTGTTGCCATGGATTCCCTGGAACAGACAGACAAAGACCTGCAACGGTTGGAGAAACAACTGCACAAGTTGCTCGCTCAAATTCAGAAACTTCGCGAGGAAAATCAGTCTTTGCACGTTCGCCAGGAGACACTGGTTACCGAGCGCGCTTTACTGGTGTCAAAAAATGACGAGGCGCGCACCAAGGTCGAGGCGATGATCAACCGCCTCAAGGGACTGGAGCAATTCTGAGCCGGCATGGAAAATGTAAGGTCCGAACCCATCTCGGTTGACATCCTGGACCGGGAATACCAGTTTGCCTGCGAACCCGGGGAACGTGAGGCGTTGCAAGCCGCCGCAGTCTTTCTGGATGAGCGTATGCGCGAGATCAAGAATGCCGGCAGGCTGATGGCGCTTGAGCGTATCGCTGTGATGACCGCCCTGAACCTTTCCGATGAATTGCTCAGGTTGAAAAAAATCGAAAAGCACCGCCAGGATCACGTCGATAGTCGCATCCGTTTGCTCGTCGGTGAACTCGATGATGCGCTCGGTGAACAATTGGGCTAGAATGCAGTTGCCCTCTGTGGTGTTTGCCAGTGGGCCTGATATACGCCTTGTCCCTAATTTATAATTTCGGGTTGGCTGTCTTAATGCTGTTGTGCATGTTCGCCCTGATGCGAAAAGCCTGAGGCCCAGGAAGCCGTCCCACTTGAACCTTCCGGTTCAAGGTTATCAGGTCTGCAGCGGCATCCACGGAGGGTTTATTTATTCCGGCTGACGGTTTCCGGTCATGGCACCTGCAACGTTCAGGCCGGGGGGATTCACCCTGGCGTAATCCACGCGCGTCACTGCACCGGTCCACTCGTGAATCAATCCAGATCAGAACTACGCCAGAAGTTACGCTGCCTGCGACACGGACTTTCAGAGTCCCGCCGCGCCGCGCATGATGAAGCCATCGGTCGCTGCCTTGTGGAACTGGTCAGAGTCCGGCGCGCCGGCTCAATTGCCTGTTATTGGCCATTTAACGGCGAACCGGATATCACCCCGGCGTACCAACAGCTGCTGGCGGATGGCAGCAGGCTCGCGCTGCCGGTCATCAACGGAGAAAACGCCGGGCGCATGGAATTTCATGCATGGCGCGCGGATACGGACCTCGCCAAAAACAGGTATGGTATATTTGAGCCACAGGCAACCGGCATCGTCCCGGTCTCGAGCCTCGACATGCTCATCATGCCATTGGTGGGTTATGACCGGTGTGGCAATCGCCTCGGCATGGGTTCCGGATATTACGACCGCTGTCTCGAAACCATACGCGACCTGGATACACCGTTGCGGGTCGGCGTGGCTTACAGTCTGCAGGAAATAGACTTAGCTGCGGCAGAAGAATGGGACGTGCCGCTACACGGGCTTGTGAATGAACACGGCTGGATTAGCTTCAGCGGCCGGCAACCATGAAAAACTTATCCGGCGATTGCAATGAAATCTTGGCTGGTTAAAAGTGAACCGGGTGTTTTCAGTGTCGATGACCTGGCGCGATGCCCCGGCCAGACACGCTGGTGGAAGCACGTACGCAACTACCAGGCACGCAATTTCATGCGTGATGAGATGAAGCCTGGGGACCGCGTGTTGTTTTATCACTCCAATACCGACCTCCCGGGTATCGTCGGCATCGCCGAGGTCGTATCGCCACCCTACCCCGATCCGGATGCTTTCGACCCCGGGGCCGACTATTATGATCCGAAGAGCGATCCCGGGAACCCCAGCTGGTTCCTGGTGGATATCCGCCTCGTCACCCGGCTCGAACGGCCCATCTCCCTGCAAGCGCTCAGGGAACACGCTGAGGCGCTGGGTGACCTGGCCCTGCTGCGCAAGGGCAACCGCCTGTCGGTCATACCGGTCAGCGCCCCTCAGTGGGATTACATCATGTCGCTGAGGGCAGCATGAACCAGGCTGAACTGAAACGTCTCGTCGGTGCGGCCGCTCTCGACCATGTCCGGGCCGGCAGCGTCGTGGGTGTAGGCACCGGCAGCACCGTTAACTGTTTTATAGACTCACTGATTAAAAGCGGCCTGCGCATCGATGCCGCGGTTTCCAGTTCGGCGGCCACAACCCGGCTCCTGACCGCGGGTGGCATACGGGTCCTGGATTTGAACGAGGCCGGCGATCCGGACGTCTACATCGACGGGGCGGATGAGTTCGATGCCCACCGGCGTCTGATCAAAGGTGGCGGCGGGGCCCTGACAAGGGAAAAGATCATCGCTGCCGCGAGCAGGAAATTCGTCTGCATTGCCGATGAGGGCAAGCAGGTGAAGGTGCTGGGAAGGTTCCCGCTGCCACTGGAAGTCCTATCCATGGCGCGCAGCCTGGTAGCCCGGCAAATGATTGCCCTGGGCGGTCGGCCGGTATGGCGCGAGGGTTTCACCACCGACAATGGCAACGGCATTCTTGATGTCCATGACCTCGACCTTACCGATCCGGTAACCATGGAACAAACCATCAACAACCTGGCTGGCGTGGTGGCCTGCGGACTCTTCGCCCTGCGGCCCGCAGACCTGGTCCTGTGCGCCACGCAAGACGGTATCAGGCAGGTCTGAAAACGATCAACTCCTCTCAAGACGCTTACGGAGCATTTAATGAAATTATTTCTGATTACGCTGCTGCCCGTGCTGTTTTTTGCATCGACACACGCCGTGGCCGGTGACGTCGCAAAAGGCAAAGTCAAGTCGGCCATGTGTGCAAGTTGTCATGGCGTCAACGGTATCAGCATGAGCCCCCTGTGGCCCAACCTGGCGGGGCAAAAAGAACAGTACCTGATCAAGCAGATCAAAGCATTTCGCGATGGAACCCGTCAGGATCCGATGATGGCGCCGATGGTTGCTGCACTCAGCGACACCGATATTGAAAACCTGGCAGCTTATTACTCCGCCCAGTAGCTTTTTTCAGGTTCCCATGAAGCCGGAATCCAAATCCGGCTTTTTTCTGCATAAATCCCGTAAACCTGCCGCTGCGGGATTGTAAGACCGGGGACCGCGCCACTATAATTCGCACGACCAGTTTGGGGGGCCCAATCTTGGAGCGATGTACCGCCATGCGTCTGACGCGATTCACAGACTACTCCCTGCGCGTTCTCATTTATCTCGGTCAAAACAGCCAGAACAGGGTGACCATCAACCAGATTTCTGAGACGTACGATATTTCCAAAAACCACCTGATGAAGGTGGTCAGCAACCTGACCCGTCTGGACTTTGTCAGCGCCCAGCGCGGACCCGGGGGCGGCATCCAGCTGAACCGTGCACCCGCAGAAATCTGTCTCAAGGAGGTGATACGGAATACGGAAAAACACCTGCACAAGGTCAACGGTGTAAACCCGTCCGCAAAGCAGGGAGATTCAGCAGATACCCGTCTCAGGGATTACCTGCACCACGCCATGCAGGCTTATCTCGACAAGCTCGGATGTTTCACGTTGGCGGATGTTCTCGATCCGCAGATTGAAAACGTCGAAAATTTTGCTCTGAAAGAAGAAGCCGCCTGAGGCGGTTGCAATTTTCGAGTAAGACCCAGTGCAACGCCTTGAGCGTGGGATCGAGATTCGCGAATAAACCAGGGCGCCCCTATACCCAAAGCGGCTTCAAACAACAGTTCAGACTGCATCGCTACCGACTCCTCGCAGATATCAAACTTCGATGCAGTAAGCATTTCACTACCCACTCAGATTTTAAAAGAGGCCATTTTTTCAAGCGTTCTTTTTGTACAGTTTTCCTGAGATTGGCAACTTTAACTTAAAACCCTGGCAGGGCCACGACACTTTCGAACTGGGCCACAACCTATGCTGTCTGACACTCCCGCACCGCTTTGAGTGAAGGTTCAATGAATATCGGCTCGCCTACCACCGTGCGCGTGTTGCCGATATCCTTGAGGCCACTGCCAGAAACGATGCACACCACGAGTTCATCAGCGGTAACCCGTTTCTCCCGGAGCATTTTCTTGAGCCCCGCCCATGGCGCCGCGGCGGCGGGCTCCGCAAAGACCCCGGTCGCACGGGCCATTGCGGGGATGGCCGCCAGGATTTCCCGGTCAGAGACGGTCACCGCTTCGCCGCCGGACCGGATGACCGCTTTCACGGCAGCCAGGCCGTCACGCGGACGGTCGACCGAGATGGAGTCCGCCACGGTGGATGCCCGGACCTGGCTGACGCACAGGCGGGACCAGTCCACATCCTGCTGGTTGCCGTCCCGCACCTGCGCAATGGTCCTGTTGATGGCGGCACTGGCCTCGGCCTGGACGCAATCGATCCTGGGCAGCCTGTCGATCAGGCCAACCGCTTTGAGGTCACACCAGCCTTTCCAGATGGCGCTCAGGGTATTGCCGTCGCCGGTTGAGACCACGACGCGATCCGGCACGCGTCCGCCGAGATCCTGCCATATCTCAAAGGCGCAGGTTTTTTTGCCCTCACGGGTAAACGCGTTAAAACCAGTGCTGCGGTTAAACCAGCCAAATTCGGCGGATGCGGCCAGGCAAAGATCATAGGCATCGTCATAATTGCCTCGAACCGCGAGCACCCGCGCACCAAACGCCAGCATCTGGGTCAACTTCGCGACGGGTGCGCTGGCGGGTACGAAAACCACTGACCTGAGACCAGTGGCGGCAGCCAGACACGCCAGCGATGAACCCGCATTACCCGTGCTGGCCACCGCAACGACGCCGGCGCCTGAGTCCAGGGCCCGGCCGATGGCTACTGCACTGGCGCGATCCTTGAGGGAGGCGCTGGGGTTCACGGTCTCATCCTTGAGATAGAGATTGCACATGCCACCCATTTCACCAGCAGGCCTGACCGGGTACATCGGTGTTGCACCAACCCGCAGCGGGAAAGGGGCACGCGGCTGTTGCAAAGGCAGCAATGGCGCAAACCGAAACATGTCATGCGCAGTTTTGCTGAAACTTTCGCGCATGCCCTGCGCTGCTGCTGCGTAGTCATAGCTGACGTCCAGATTGCCACCACAGACGGGGCACAGGAAGTTTGCATAATCGGCCGTTTGTACGACCGCGCAGGCGACACAGCGGTAACCGTTCATGTTCATTCAGGCGGTTTCCTCAAGGCACAATGTGGGTACCGTATATGCCGTGCAAGGCCTTTTCGAGGTGATGCGGCTGGGTGATGATGACCCTTTCCCCGCCCTGTTCAAGAAAGTTGAGCGCAGCTTCGATCTTGGGTTTCATGCTGCCGGCGGCAAAGTGTCCTTCCAGCAGGTAACGGCGGCATTCCGATGCTGTCATGTGATCGATCTCCTGCTGCTGCGGTGTACCAAAATTCAGGGCAACCTTGTCCACTGCAGTGGATTCGATCAGCACGGAGGCACCGAGTTGACAGGCCAGCAGGCAGCTTGCGGCGTCCTTGTCGATGACGGCGTCACGACCGGTCAGGGTGCCATCCGCCTGGCGGACCACCGGGATGCCACCACCACCCACGGCCACGACCAGCGTTCCGTCATCCAGCAAAGTGCGTATCGAATTGAGTTCAACGATCTCCAGCGGCGCTGGTGCGGGCACCAGGCGCCGCCATCCGCGACCGGCGTCTTCGCCCACTATCCAGCCATCCTCACTGGCGCGTTGTTGCGCGTCGGCCTCGGTCATAAACGGTCCGATGGGTTTGTCGGGGTGGTCGAATGCCGGATCATCAGCAGCCACGACCACCTGGGTCACCAGAGTGACCACGTCTTTTGCCATACCCTTGAGATGCAGTTCATTTTGCAGCGTCTGGCTTATCTGGTAACCGATTGCTCCCTGCGTGTCCGCGACACAACTGGCCAACGGCACCTCGTGCAGGACATTACGGGCCAGGTCGGAACGCAGCAGGATAAAGCCCACCTGCGGTCCGTTGCCGTGCGTCACGACCACCCGGTAGCCTTCGGACACGATCGGCACGATGTGGCGGGCCGTTTCGCCGACGGCATTGTACTGGTCCAGCACGGTCCGGTGCTGGTCGTCCTTGATCAATGAATTGCCGCCGATGGCAATCACCACCAGCGGTGCCTGGTCCGTTTCGCCTGTCTTGCTGCTGCTGCGCATCCGCTCGCCTCCTCCTACCTCGTCAGGGCCATCAGGGCCTTGGCCGTGTGCATGCGGTTTTCCGCCTCCGGATAGACACGCGACTGCGGCCCGTCGATCACCGCATCGGTCACCTCGCTGCCGCGGTCCGCCGGCAGGCAGTGCATGTATATTGCCTGGCTTTTTGCGCACGCCATCAATGCCTCGTCACAAATCCAGTGACGGTACCTGGCGGCCACCTGCATGGCCTCGCCCGGGTGGCCGAACAGGGCCTCCGGACCCCAGCTCTTGGGATAGACGATGTCGGCATCGGCGCAGGCCTCCCGCATGCTGTCGACCACTTTGAAGGTGCCGCCGGAGCGCAGCGTGTTTTCCTGTGCCAGGCGCATCGGTTCGGCCATCAGCGTGTACTCGGGCGGGTGCGCCAGTGTGACGTTCATGCCGTAACGGGTCATCAGCATGACCAGTCCCTGGGGTACCGACATCGGCTTGACGTAACTCGGCGCGTAGGCCCAGCAAACAGCGATCTTCAGACCGCGCAGATCCTTGCCGAACTCCTCGCGAATGGTCATCAGGTCGGCCAGCGTCTGGCAGGGGTGATCCACGTCGCATTGCATGTTGATCACCGGCACGCTGGCCCATTTGGCCACCTCGCGCATGTAGGTCTGGCCTTCGCCCGGCACGGTGTCGTGCCGGATCGCGATCCCGTGACCGTAGCTGGAAAGGATGATACCCATGTCCTTCGGGCTTTCGCCGTGTGCGATCTGCGATGTTTCCGCATCGATGAAGTGACCGTGTCCACCCAGTTGGGTGATGCCGGCTTCAAAAGAATTGCGCGTGCGGGTGGACTTGTCAAAGAATATCAGGAAGATGGTTTTGTGCGGCAGGTGCAGTGTCTGTACACCGGTTTTGAAATCGGTTTTCAGCTGGTCGGCCGTCGCGAGCACCAGTTCGATCTCGTCATCCGACCAGTCCTGTGTCATCAGCCAGTCCCTGCCCCGCATGCGGTCTGTCAATGGCAGTGCTTCGCGCGTCATCTCATTCTCCATGTTGACCGGCCAGGGTCTTGACCATGGCCGTATAAAAAGCGGTGCTGCGCACCAGGTGTTCGATCTCAACCTGTTCATTCGGGGCGTGGGCAAAGTGCTCGTGGCCGGGTCCAAAACCGATGCAGGGAATGCCATGCATGCCTGCGATCGCCACGCCATTGGTGCTGAATGTCCAGAATCCCGTTTCGGGCTCGCTGCCGAAGGCTGCCCGGTAGGCCGTTTTTGCGCTCGACACGGCCGGATCGTCCTCCGGCGTGTCCCAGCTCGGGTAGTATTTCCGGGTCGGGTAGGTCAGGCCGGTGTGGCTCGGCACCGCGTAATCCAGAACCGTTACGGAGGCTTCCGCCGCCCTGACCGACGGCAGGGCCAGGATTTCCGCGACCGCGGTTGCCTCGGTTTCACCCACCGTCAGACGCCGGTCGAGGTGGATGGTGCAGCCATCGGCGACCGCGCACAGGCTGGGCGAGGTCGAGCGTATTTCACTGACCGTAACGGTGCCCTTGCCGAGCGGTTCACGTGGTGCGAGTTTTTCGTTGAGTTTTTCGATGTCAGCGATAATACCGGCCATTTTGTAAACCGCGTTGACCCCGCGTTCCGGCGCCGACCCGTGGCAGGACACGCCGGAGGTGTGGACTTCCATCTCCATGCGCCCGCGCTGACCCCGGTAGATGCGCAGGCTGGTCGGTTCGGTGATCACGACCAGGTCGGGACGCAGGCCAAGCTCGTTGACAATAAACTGCCAGCACAGGCCATCGCAGTCCTCTTCCTGCACGGTCGCCGTGACGTAGAACGTGACATTGTCCGGCATACCGGTTTTTTTCAGCACGGCGCCCGCGTAGACGGCAGCAGCAATACCGCCTTTCTGGTCGCTGGCGCCCCGGCCATAGAGAATGCCGTTTTCGATATCACCCGAATGCGGGTCACGCTCCCACAACGACAGGTCGCCGGTATCCACGGTATCGGCGTGACCGTCAAACGCGATCACGATGGGGCCGGAACCGATCCGGCCGAGCAGGTTGCCCATCGGGTCGATACTGACTTCGTCGAAACCGACGCGCAGCATTTCCACCTGGATACGCTCGATCACCGCCTTTTCACGGGAGCTCAAAGAGGGGATGCGGATGATGGCCTGCATGAAAGCCGCGAGATCGGCTTCGACGCTCTTTGCATCGCTGTAGTACTGGCTGTTGATCGGCATGTGCGTGTCTCCCGTCAAGGCTGAGCCAGCCCGGCTTCCAGGTTGAATTCGTCGATGAGCCGGTCCCACTCGTCCACCACCTCCTGTGAGAACACCCCGGCCCAGAAATCCTCATCCCACAATTCGCGCAGTTCAGCCGTGCTGCGGCCCTGCTGTTCCACCCAGGTGAAATATTTGAAATTATGCAGCGCCTTGCGGTCGCTGTAGGTCAGTTCGCGCATGTCACCGGTGCCGCTGCCCAGCAGGTAGCGGCCGTAGTGCTGGTCGGCCAGATGCGTGGTGTACGGCCCATGTTGTTCCGCCATCTCGCCGATGCGTGATGCATACAATTCCATCGAATCCGTCAACGGGGTGAAAATGACGTCACGGCCGTCCATGTCGTAATAGCGGGCCGTCTTGATGCTCGCAACCAGGTTGCACAGACCCGAAATACCAACCTGGTCCAGCGCGCCGATGATGGCTTCATCCACGCCCTCGCGACGCAGGCAGGCGTGACCCTCGGGTTCGTTGAACAGACGCATCAGTTGCAGCGTCTGCTCGTCGTCCACGGCCACCACCATGTCCGTATTGCGGACGTTGTGGATCCACGGTATGTGCTTGTCGCCAATGCCCTCGATACGGTGCTCGCCAAAACCGCAACGCAACAGCGTGGGGCACTGCAGCGCCTCGGTCGCCACCACCCGGATACCGGGGTGACGGCTGCGCAGGAAATCCCCCGCAGCCAGCGTGCCGGCCGAACCGGTGGCGCTGACATAGGCGGACAGGCGGCCGGTCTTGCCGTGCGGGCCCTGGCGGTAGTGCCTGTCGTAGATCTCATCGATCAGTGACCCGGTCGTCTGGTAATGCCAGATGGCGTTACCAAACTCCTCGAACTGGTTGAAGATGACCACGCCGTCACCGCGCTCATGGCGCAATTCCCAGCACTTGTCATAGATTTCCTTGACGTTGGATTCGGTCCCGGGGGTCGCGATGATTTCGTCCGTGCCGATTTCACGCAACCATTCGAAGCGTTCGCGACTCATGCCCTCCGGCAGGATGGCGACCGCCGGGCAGGCAAGCAAGGCGCAATCATAGGCGCCGCCCCGGCAGTAGTTGCCGGTCGAGGGCCAGACCGCTTTTTGCGTGGCAGGATCGTAGGCCCCGGTGACCAGGCGCGGGACCAGGCAGGCATAGGCAGCCCCGACCTTGTGGGCGCCCGTGGGGAACCATTTGCCGGTGATACCGACGATGCGCGCGTCAACGCCGGTCAGCGAGGAGGGGAACTCGATCCAGTTACCCTCGGCATATCCGCCGCCGTGCGCCACCGGTTCATTTTTCCAGGTGATGCGGAACAGGTTGACCGGGTCGAGTTCCCACAGACCGACCTGCCGAAGCCGCGCCTGTATCGTTGCCGGCACAAGACCGGGATTTTTCATCTGCGCGAAGGTCGGCAGGATGATGTTGCGCTCGCGCGCCCGGGCAATACTTTTTTTGCGCACTGCTGCATTTGTGTCCGGTACCAGTTTCACTTTTCACCTCCGGGGGTGACCGTGGGGATCGGTTCGGTGTGCCCCCATCCCAGTTCAGTTTCCCGCGCGCCGGAACGCATGGCGCGCAGCAGTTCGTCCTGGTCGACGGGCAGGCTGCGCACGCGCACGCCGGTGGCGCGGCAGATGGCATTGGTGATGGCCGCGCTGGTCGGTATGCTCGGCAATTCACCGACGCCCTTGGCGCCATAGGGCCCGCTGGAGGTCGGGTGCTCGACGATGTGCGAGACGATCGCCGGTGCGTGCCCGATGCCGGGCATCTTGTAGCGCGCCATCACGTCGGTCCAGGGTCTGCCCTGTTGCTGGATATAGTGCTCGGTCAGGGCATAACCGATACACATGACGATACCGCCCTCGATCTGTCCTTCCAGCGTCAGCGGATTGATCGCCCGGCCGACGTCGTGGGCGGCGATCACCTTGCGCACGAGGACTTCGCCGGTCAGCGTGTCGATCTCGCACAAAACCGCCTGGGCGCAGAAACCAAAAGCGAAATGCATATCACCGCCGGTACCCAACGGCCGGGTCTCAGGGGCCCAGTATTCGTACTCGGCCGACGTCGGCACGGCGGATTCCAACGCCGCCGTGACCACTTCCGCGAGGCCCACGCAACGCCCGGCCGCGCTGAACCGGCCTGCGCCGATGACAGGTTCGTCCGGCGCGCATGCCAACAGCACGGCCGCGGTTGGCGCAAGCTGCTCCAGCAGTTTCCTGGCCGCGTAGCGGGCGGCATTGCCAGTCACGAAAGTCTGCCGGCTGGCGGTGGTGGGGCCGCCATCGGGACAGAAATCGGTATCACCGAGCAACACCCTGACATGGCCGGCCGGGATACCCAGTTCCTCCGCGGTGCAGGCAGCCAGCACACCGGGCAAGCCCTGTCCCAATTCAGCCGCGGTGGTCCGGACCTCGGCGCGGACCGTCCCGCCGGGTCCGGCCCCATCTTCGACCCGGGCTTCGACCCCATCTTCCACCCAGGCTTCGACCCGGGCAGTGGACTTGTCCGGCGCACCACCGCCGAGACCGGTATTCTTGTAGCCAACCGCGAAGCCCCAGGCGAATTGCCGGTGACCGTCCCGCCAGGTCCAGCGGAAGTCATCGCCGCGCATATCGTGATCGACCCGCGCGATACACTCGTTCAGACCGACGCTTTCGCGCATCTGCTGGCCGGTGGCGGTGACCGAGCCCACCTCCAGGGTGTTCATGCGGCGGAATTCGACGGCATCCAGACCCAGTTCCTCAGCCAGGATATCCATGTTGCTTTCGACCGCAAAACAACTTTGCGAAACACCGAAACCGCGAAACGCCCCGCATGGTGCGTTGTTGGTATACGCGGCAAAACAGTCCACGCTGACATGGGGTACGTCGTAAGGTCCGGACGCGTGGGTGGTGGCGCGGGTCAGCACCTTTTCACTGAGACTGGCATAGGCGCCGCCGTCACCGTACAGGGTCGCCTCGACCGCTGTCAGCCTGCCCTCGCGGGTGGCGCCGGTGCGTATACGGATGACCGTTGCATGCCGCTTGGGGTGGAACAGCAGGCTTTCCTGGCGCGTATAGAGCATCTTCACCGGACGCCCGGTGACCGCGCTGAGCATGGCTGCGTGGATCTGACCGGCAATATCTTCCTTGCCGCCGAAGCCGCCGCCCATCAGGGTTGCGACGATGCGCACCTGCCCGGTCTCAAGCCCGAGTGCGGCAGCCACCTGCTCCCGGTCAAGGTAGGGTATCTGGCTACCGACGTAGACCGTCAGCTTGTCATGCGCCGCCGTTTCACCACGCACCGCGGCGGGGTCGCTGCTGCCGCCGAACGCGGCGGGGTCGTAACCGGCGGGAACACCGATGGCGCATTCCGGCTCGAGGAACATGTGCTCGGTGGTCGGCGTCCGGTAGGTGCGCTCGACGATCACATCGGCTTCCGCAAACCCCGTGGCAACCTCACCTTTCCTGACCTTGATGTGTTTCAGCAAATTGCCGTCAGCACGCTGCTCATGCAGCACGGGGGCGCCGGCCCTGAGCGCCGCCATCGCGTCGGTAACCGCCGGCAACTCTTCGTAGTCGACCCGGATCAGTGCCACGGCGTGTGCGGCAATGGCCTGGCTGTCAGCAGCGACGATCGCCACCGCATCCCCGCAGTAACGCACCTTGTCCGCGCACAACACCGGCCAGTCGAGGTCGACGATACCGTGCAGGTTGCGGCCTGCGACGTCCGCGTGCGTGAGCACCGCATGCACACCGGCAAGTGCGCAGGCCGCGCGCGTGTCGATCGAACGTATGCGGGCATGCGGCACGCCCGCGCGCAGGGTTTGTGCATACAACATACCCGGAAAATGGTAATCATCGGTGAATTTTGCCTGGCCGAGGATCTTGATCAACGCATCGGGGTTGGGCCTGGCTTTGCCAATCCCGGTGCCAACGCCATCGGTCGCCGGGATATACGGCAAAACGTCCTGGCCGGAGGCCTGCTTGACCGCGCTGATGACACTCTG
>JBFZEL010000002.1:0-3382 GCA_041306925.1 Lysobacterales bacterium | reverse complement strand
CTTTTTTTACGTCATTGCCCTACTACGGTCCAAGAAATCTGCGGCACGATGCTGGTTCCTTCGCCCATCTTGAAGGATAATCGCACATTCTCCTGATTGGAAAAAACCATGGCCCAGTTCATCTACACCATGATCGGCGTGAGCAAGACCGTGCCGCCGAATCGCACCATCATCAAGGACATTTCACTGTCTTTCTTCCCGGGCGCCAAGATCGGTGTGCTCGGTCTGAACGGCTCGGGTAAATCAACCGTCCTGCGTATCATGGCCGGCGTCGACCATGACTATGAAGGCGAGGCGCGACCACAGCCTGACATCCGCATCGGGTTCCTGCCGCAGGAACCGGAACTGGACGATGCGTTGAGCGTGCGCGAAACCGTGGAACAGGGGGTCGCCGGAGTCAGGGACCTGTTGTTGAAGTTTGACGAAATCAGCCACAAATTTGCCGAGCCCATGGATGATGAGCAGATGAATGCCCTGTTACAGGAGCAGGCGGAGTTACAGGAAGCCATCGAGGCGGGCAATGGCTGGGAACTGGAAAGAACCCTGGAGGTGGCTGCCGATGCCTTGCGTCTGCCGCCTTGGGACGACCGGGTCGCCCACCTTTCGGGTGGTGAAAGACGCCGTGTGGCCCTCTGCCGGCTATTGCTGGCCAAGCCGGACATGCTGTTACTGGATGAACCCACGAACCACCTCGATGCGGAATCCGTCGGCTGGCTGGAGCGGTTTTTGACCGAATTCCCCGGCACCGTCGTGGCGGTCACCCACGACCGCTATTTTATCGACAATTCCGCCGAGTGGATAAACGAACAGGACCGTGGCTACGGCAAAACGTGGAAGGGTAATTATTCCTCGTGGCTGGATCAGAAGGACCAGCGTCTGCAGCATGAAGAGCGTACCGAGAAGGCCCACCAGCGCGCCATCCGCGACGAGTTGGATTGGGTGCGGTCGAACCCGAAAGGCCGGCGCGCCAAGAGCAAGGCGAGACTGCAGCGGTTCGAGGAACTCAGTAGCCGCGAATACCAGAAACAGAATGAAACCCGTGAAATCTACATACCACCGGGACCCCGTCTCGGTGACCAGGTTATCGAGGTCGGGCATATCAGCAAGGGCTATGGTGAAAAACTGCTGATCTCGGACCTGAGCTTCAACCTGCCAAAGGGCGGTATCGTGGGTGTCATCGGCGGTAACGGCGCCGGTAAATCTACGCTGTTCAGGATGCTGACGGGTGCGGAAACACCCGACAGCGGGACCATCACGATCGGCTCGACCGTCGAGCTTGCCTATGTTGATCAGAGCCGCGACAGCCTGAACGGCGACAAGACCGTCTGGCAGGAAATCTCCGATGGCGCTGAGAACATCACTGTCGGACAGTTCACCATGCCGTCACGCGCCTATGTCAGCCGCTTCAATTTCCGTGGATCCGACCAGCAAAAATGGGTCAAGGACCTGTCCGGTGGCGAAAGAAACCGCGTGCACCTGGCAAAACTGCTGCGCTCCGGGGGCAACGTGTTGTTACTGGACGAACCGACCAACGATCTCGACGTCGAAACCCTGCGGGCGCTGGAGGAAGCGCTGCTCGAGTTCCCGGGTTGCGCGGTCGTGATCTCCCACGACCGCTGGTTCCTCGACCGGATTGCGACACATATGCTGGCGTTTGAAGGTGACAGCGCCGTGATTTGGTTTGAAGGCAATTACTCGGAATACGAACAGGACCTGAAACGCCGTATCGGCGATGACGCCCTGAATCCGCACCGGGTCAAATACAAGAAAATACAGGCGGCGTAAACGCCGGGCGCCGCTCACAGGCCCGGCCGGCGCGGGTTGCGTAAGCCGTTACGCGGCGGGCCCGTTACAGGTATCAGCCAATGCGCGGCAGCAAAAAATCCCCGGCAACCGGCTGGAAAGGCCGTGGCTTGTAGCCAAGCAACCCGCGCGCCTGCCGGTCGTCAAACACGAGGTCGAGACGCTGTCTCCTGACCATTTCGCCATGCAGCCCGGCCCTGGGCCTGATCAGCCTGCTGATATTCACCGCCAATACAAACAACCACTGGGGCAAATGCAGCAACCTGAGCGGCTTGCCCAATGCGCTGAAAATTCTGCTGACCATGTCCGCATAGGTCAAGGTGTCACCGCCGCACAGGTTCAATACCCCGGGTAAAACCTCCCGGCTCAGCAACGCAGTGAGGGCGGCGGCGGCCAGGTCATCCGCGTGTACCGGCTGACGCAAGCCGGTGGCCGCGCCATTGACCGGCATGAAGCCAAAGCGTTCTATCCAGTTGGCCAGGCGGCTGATATTGGTAT
Source organism: Lysobacterales bacterium (assembly GCA_041306925.1). GTDB lineage: Bacteria > Pseudomonadota > Gammaproteobacteria > Xanthomonadales > SZUA-36 > SZUA-36. The sequence continues at coordinate 1,081 of JBFZEL010000002.1, read as the reverse complement.
CCATACCGCAGCCATAGATCAGCGTCGGTCTGAAAATAACCAGCTTCAAACCCCTGTCTTCGGCAACTTGTCGGAGTTCGGACTCGAGAGACAACATTTCCTGAATTTGCGTCCGCTCGGCAGGATGGCCGGACGCCTGCTTGGATTCGACACTGCTGCTGCTGAATACGACCACCCGTTCGAAAGTCTCACAGGACAGCAGGAATTTTTTTGCAAGTTCCAATGGACCGGCGCACAAAAGGTAGCGGCAACGCTGCGCAACTTCGGTTGCCTGGGACTCATTGAACCATTCTACGCGTTCAATGCCGTCGTACACCGCAGGCCTGGCCCTGCGGCTGACCGCGACCACCCGGAATCCGGCGGCCAGCAACCGGGGTATGGCAAACACCCCGATCTGACCACTCGCACCGGTCAACAGTACGGCCGGGCTGTTTATCGCCTGATCAGGACCAATGGCCATAAAACGATAAACCTGAGCCATATACCCGCATACACCAGCAACCGCAGCGGCAAGAATGTCGATCCGGCCTGGAACTTACCGAAAAACCTGGCCATGCCGCGATGTTTCTGGAAATGCACCCACGTCGGTCGGCTGCGGCTGGACAAGCCCTGCTCATGCACGCACCTGGCCTGCGGGACATAAAGACAATGCCAACCCTGTTGCCTGAAGCGGAACATCAGGTCAAGGTCTTCACAATGCATGGCGTATTCTTCATCCAGAAAATTCACGGCCTCGAGCGCGCTGCGCCTGATCAGCATGCAGGCGCCGCTTACGGCTTCGCATATTCTTGCGCCCCCGGTCATAGCGGTTACATCGACTTCAATCCCGTGGAATACTGAAAACCACGTGCCCAGGCGCCACAGCCCGCTCGCCGTCATCAGGGATTTCCATGGATCAGGAAATCGCCTCAGGGTGGCGCGCTGGACCAGGCCGTATTGATCGAGCACGGCCGGACCGGCCAGTGCCGCCTTGTCGTCGCATTCGAGCGCGTACTGCAGACAGCCGAGGGTTTCCGGTTCGAGGATGCAATCGGGGTTCAGAAGCAAAACCCACTTGGCCTGCGAACGACGCGCGGCGGCG
>JBFZEL010000001.1:0-4383 GCA_041306925.1 Lysobacterales bacterium | reverse complement strand
AATCCGCAAGGCAAAAACGTCCGGCTTGACGGATATGCACGGCGGGGCACCACTGTCCTGGACTTCAATTTCTGGGCGAATGGCACCAGCGAGGAAGCCATTGCTATCGCCAAGGAAATTTTTGCACAATTCGAGACAATGGACCTCGCCGAAGTCTATGCGCTTCCACCAACTCGGGATTAGAATGATCGGCAAATTTCCGCTGCGGGAAAATGGGACGGGTCGTGTGGAACCGGCTGGATGCATCTCATCCAGTGAACCCAAGGTGAACAAGCCCGACAGGGATTCAAACAAGTTAACTTGATGGAGGCAGATTTTATGATACTGACACGGAAAGCCGGTCCGGGACGTGTAGCCCGGTTATATATGTTACTGATTGCCATCGCATGCCTGGCGCAATACGCTGCCGCTGACACGGAATTGCCCAAGTCGGCGTTCAACCTGTCACCCGCTTCGGTTGAGTTGGATGATGTTGGGTTCATTGCCTACGATCCGGACGAGTTCGGCAACGTTATCATCGCCGGCGAAATGAGAGGCACGTTTCCCGAATATCGCAGGTGCGCTTATGCAGCGGGTCCGGAATTCGAACTTCGCCTCAATAGCGATCCGGCGTGGGAAGCCAGCCCCGGGCAATTCGCTACCTGGGAGGAAATGTTCCAGTCCGAACTCGATTGGGGGTCTGCGCCTGAAGACCTGGTCGGATTGGTCAAATTAGCGATTACAGTGGCGGCCGGTACACCTGTTGTTGGTACGCCCGTGGCCGAAGATTTGCCCAACGGACACATTGCCTACGTCGAATTTGACTGGAAATGCGCAGGTAACCCCGGCGGGGCGAACACCATGCTGCAGGGTTATGCGCTGAGGGGTTCCACCAGCCTGCAATTCAGTTACTGGATTTATGCCGGACGTGAGGAGGCTGTTGCCATGGCCACCGAAATCCTCGCGAAGTTCGAGAAACTGGATCTTGCCGGACTCCGCAAGTGACTTGAACCTGTCCTCCGGGGCGAACAACACTGTCAGTCAAATTCCCGTAACCCGGCTGTGCTGCTTTCCAGCCGCTTTCGTCCTCCAGCATGCTGGTTGCGCGAAGCATGGCTCCTGGTATTGCCTATGCGCCATGGACCCACGGATGCTCTGCCAATGCCGGGGAACGAAATCGCGAAGGTCGCGGTCCATTTTCAGCGAACATTACCACTATGACGAGGCCCACCATGTTTGATCCAAAAAAATTGCTCGATCAGTTCCTCGGCCCCGATGCAGCAGGCAAACTGCAGCAGACGGGCAGTTCTGCGAAACAACAGCTCGACGGTATGGGTTTGGGCGGCTTTGGCGGCGGTGTTCTGACCGGAGGTTTGCTGGGAACACTGCTTGGGGGCAAGAAGCTGAAGAAGATGACCAAGGGAGCTTTGGGTTATGGTGGTGCAGCGGCTGTCGGAGCCATGGCTTACAAGGCTTATCAGAATTGGCAACTGGGCAATGCCGCTGCCACTGCGCCTGTAACCATGCAAGCTGATCTTCAGCATATCGATCAGCGCTTTCTGCCTGAAGCTGCGCCGGCGGTTGACGGCCAGCCGTTCCAGCTGTTGCTGATCAGGGCCATGATCGGAGCAGCCAAGGCCGATGGTCACATCGACGCGCAGGAACAAAAGGTGTTATTCGAGCAGGTAGAAAAGCGGGGGCTGGATGCCGCGAGCAAAGCTTTCGTGTTCGATGCGCTTTTGCAGCCTGTGGACATCGCGGAGATTGCCACCGCCGTTAACGGTATCGAACAGGCCGCGGAGGTGTATCTTATCTCGCGTATCGTAGTCGATGTAGATCAGGCTGCCGAACGCGCCTATCTGCAGGCCCTGTCGCACAAGCTTAACCTGCCTCCGGAACTGGTAGCCCATCTCGATCATCAGGTGCAAGCGGGAATCAACCCGGATCGCGACCGTGTTCCCACCGTAATGTGACTCGATTTTCACGAACATGACACAGTCAACGGCGGACGACTCTGTCGCGGCTTATTGACGGAGTTTATTGTCCTGACAGGATTTCACACAGGGCAATATTGTCAGTCGCAACACGCCGGATGGGGAAACTTCCCTGCCGGTCGATGGACGGGATGTCGTAATCGATCGTCGCTGAATTACAGTTTTGAAAGCTCAGGGTAATGGTGCCGTCCGAACCCGGCGGTTCGGTGCGCCGGACCTCGGTCGCGCTATCAAAAAGACCGCCCGAGGTCATCTCGATCTGCATGACCGAACGCGTACCGTCGATGCTGCCAACCGCCGTGATCCAGCGATGACCTGGGTCACCCAGGTTGGCGGTGGCCTCATCTGCAGGCAGCGCCGTGTCGTAGGTAAACCAGGCCAGGCTGACGAAGCCTAATTCCGGGAACACCGTGATGAAAAACCCCTGGCCATCGGTAGCCTCGTCATACCAGGCATCATTCAGGCCCGCATTCATCACCTGTAAACCGGGACCGGTGAGCAATAGGTAGCGGCCCGACAAGGGCTCGAGCGTGAAACTCAAATACCCCGTATCGGTATTTATCCTGGCCGAGCTCAAAAGGTCTGTTGCGCTGCCAGCGGGTGACGCAAATAACCGGTCGCTGATGTTGACATCGCGCGCTTCGGGTGAAACGTTCATGGCAAACACCACTTGCTGACCACCATGGGACTTCAGGTCAATGTACAGGTCTTTGTCCGAGTAAAGGTGTTGACGGCTGCCATGCGAGAGCGCGGGATGAGAGCGCCTCAGTTTCATCAAGTCGCGGTGGAATTGCAGCAGCGCGTGCTGCGCGGACGACAGGTCCCCATCATTCACGGTGACATCGAGGATCTTCGCGCTGGTGCGGGCCACGTGGTCGTCACACAAACCGAGGTTGGCGCAATTGTTATATACCCTGCTGGCGTAACCGGCCAACTCGTCGCCGATTTCCTCGCCATAATAACGTGTAATCGGTCCGCTATAGGCGCCTTGCACCATGAAGGCCAAGCGGTGGCGGGCCCAGTACCCGGCATCGTCAGGAGCGGCGATGCCGGCACGTTGCAGCAGGTCGCCATAGCGCACGAAATCATGATTTCCCAGCATCATGTTGGCCAACGCAAGCGGACGGTAGGTGGATGTGTGGGCGCCGTAAGCCCACGACTCGTTCAATGTCGAGGCCGGGCGTCCAGCCAGGCCGCTCTCTTCGGCGGCGAGCACGCCTACCGTTGCCCAGCGCAGTGGAAAATCGAAGGCTGAAGCCAGGGCCGGCGCCTGCTCGGGGCCAAAGGCCTGTGCTGCAATGTCATCGGCACCGGCAAATATTTCCGCCACCATGTAAGCCAGCGTACCCCATTTTTCTCCTGCATTGCGCCGCTCGGCACTGGCTGCTTCCACGGCCGCCTTGATCTCGCGCCAGGCGGATAGCGGCACCTGGTAAGCCTGGTCAAGCCGCCAGCCGTCAATGCCCAGTTCCTGTACCCAATAGGTGGCTACTTCCTTGTAAAACTCGAGCGTTTGAGGGGAGTCGTAGTCGACAACCCGGCCGGGATAACCCGCTGGATTGCCGGAATAGTCGGCAGGATTGGTACTATCCACCGGCAGTTTCCCGGTAGGTGATGCCGTAAGCCCACCCTTGTGGTGCCCGAACACGCCATCAAAGAATACGTACAGCCCTTTTGAGTGCGCCGTGTCAACCAGCTCCCGTGCGTCTTCCAGCGTGCCGAACTTCGGGTCGATCGCAAAGTAATTGCGGGTAAAGTAACCGGTCGCGTCCAGCTTCAGATCCGTACCACTGCCACCGAGCCTTGCCTGCGGTTCACCGGCAGCGGAATCGAACACCGGCGTCAGCCAGATCGCGTTCATACCCAGGTTCCTGATGTAATCGAGCGAGTTGATGACACCGCGAAGATCACCCTTGTGATGGCTGGTGCCATAACCGTCGTTGTAATCGTGCGCGGGATCACCGTCCACGAAGGCTTCGACCATTACCTGGTAGATCCGCAATCCGCAAAACTCCGCGGTTTGTGTTGTACAGCCAGCGTTTGCCTGCAGGGGGCCCACCGTGCTGTCGACCTGGACGGCCAACAGGGAACTGCTGAATAACAGCATGCCCAGACTGAGCAAGGACTGGAGTTTGCCCATGCCCTGATCCGCTCTTGAATGCTCTTTATCCGTCATCTCTAACCAGCAGCCAGGGGAAATATGCGACGCGCAGTGTGCTCACGGATAAACGCATACATCACCATGCAAGATAGCAAGGTTGTCACGAATGTCAATTTCATAGCAAACTCCTGACCCAAAAGTGAGTTGCACCGTTATTTTGCAGTCATGGCAGCAGGCTTACGGGCCAAGAGAAGGGGACCCCTGAAGAAATGTTCCCGGTCTCTAAAATTTGGACGGTCCGAATAGCTG